>JAVEXG010000138.1:0-9341 GCA_034004115.1 Bacteroidales bacterium
GTCGGGAATTCGGCATTGGGAAGCAGCTCCACAGCCAGCTTCTTGTACGAAACATAGCCCAGCACTGACAGCCCGATGAAGAGCATGCTGATAAGGACCTTTCTTTTTAGAATGAAATCCATACCTCCCTATGCTTTATTGTTCATTTGGGTGTTCATCTTTCTCCTGCCTGTCAATAAATCGCCGAAGCTGTCAACTATCCAATAGACGCAGGGTATGACGATCAGGGTAAGAATTGTTGATGAGAAAAGTCCTCCTATCACAGCGAGGGCCATGGGTGACCTGAGTGATGCACTTTCGCCGATTCCTATTGTAAGAGGCAAAAGCGCCAGGATTGTCGTGATGCTTGTCATCAGAATAGGTCTTATCCTCTGAGCTCCGGCAAGGATAATTGCATCCTTTTTGGGAGTTCCCGATTCCCTGAGCTGGTTTATCCGGTCGATCAGGATTATGGCGTTGTTTACCGCTATCCCGGCAAGCATTATTATTCCAATGTATGCCATCATGTTCAGGGGTTTGCCAAGGATGAAGAAGGTGAGAACGGTACCCACTCCTGCAAGCGGAATGGTAAGCATAACGATAAACGGTTGCAGTATTGATTCGAACTGTGAGGCCAGTACCATGAAAACGAGTACCAGTGAAAGAACGAGCGCAAATGTCAGGTTCGACATTGATTCCCTGCGCTTGAGTTCCTCCCCGGTAAACTCCAGTTTATAGTCGGACGGCAGAGCAACAGACCTCAGTGAAGTCTCTGCATCCCTGATGACCTTATCCAGAGGCTGATCCTTGTCTGTCATTGCATAGATATAACAGGTTCTTGACTGGTTGCGGCGTGTTATCTCCCGCGGGCTGGTGATGGTTCTTACCCTGGCAATTTCGCTCAGGGGGACCTTTACATTACCGGCTGTTATTATAAGGTCGTTGAGCTGGCTCAGGGAGATATCGCCAAGTTTGATTGTAATGTCCTTGAGTTCGCCATCCTTTTCGAAAGTACCGGCGGCGGCTCCCTGGAGATAACCTCTTATCTGGTTTACTACACTTTCGACAGTCACTCCATAGTAGCTTGTCTTGAACCGGTCGATTTCCACTTCCACCTCGGGAGTCCCTTCGTCGAGTGATGTGGTGATATTGTCAAGGCCCTTGTTTTCCTTAAGTATTAACTCCGATTCCCTCAGTATCCTCTCCATTTCTTCAAAATCCTTTCCTGATATCTCGAGGGCAAAAGGCGATTCGGTGGTTCCAAGCGACGACTGGAGGGCTGTTTCTTCCCTTGAGAAGCTAACTTCGATGTCAGGGACAGTACTGAGATATGACTGTACCCGGGTTATCGCGGCTTCGGTTTCGGAGGCAAATTCATCTTTCAGGATGACTTTCAGGGAAGCGTTGTTCTCACCCTTTGATCCTGAAGAAAGTGATAGAGAGGAAGTGTTGTCACTGCCCGACTGGGTATAGATCAGTCTGACCTTTTCTCCCAGAAGACTGTTTATTATCTCTTCCGTTCTCACGGCCGTATTATTTGTCCTTTCAAGGCTGGTCCCTTCGGGAAGCCTTAACCTTACGGTGAATTCGGCTGATTCGGAGCGTGGCATGAATTCGCTTCCAAGCCGGGGAACCAGAAATCCTGCTGCAGCAAGAAATATAACTGACAGAAGAATCACAAGCTTCCTTTTTTCGAGGATCCTGCCAAGGTAATTGCCATAGCCGGTGAAGTTTAAGGCTTTGGCAGATGCTGCTTTTTTCTTTTCTGAGGGAAGCAGCGTTGATACAAGCATCGGGATCACAAGCATTGCAACGATCAGGGATGAGATCAGTGCAAAAGCCACAGTCCATGCCTGGTCGCGGAACATCTCGCTTGAAGCGTCCCTCAGGTAGACTATGGGCAGGAACACAACAATGGTGGTTATTGTTGAAGCGGTGATTGCTCCGCCAACCTGGGCTGTACCTGTAATGATGGCTTCTTTTAGAGGCAGTCCCTCATCCCTGTTGCGGGTAATGTTCTCAAGCACGACTATTGCATTATCCACCAGCATCCCGGCGCCCAGGGCAAGTCCTCCGAGTGTCATTATGTTCAGTGTCAGATCGCTGAAATACATAAGGTTGAAGGTTGCAATAATGGAGATCGGGATGGCAAGGCTTATGACGAGGGTTACACCAATCCTTCTCAGGAAGACGTACAAAACGATTACCGCGAGAAAGATCCCGATGAGCAGGGTGTTTTTCACCTCGCCTATTGAATTCTGAATATAGGTTCCCTGATCGAGGACCTTGACGAATTCATATCCCGGGAGGGCTTTTCCGAGCTCTTCAAATGCCGTGGTGAGGCTTTTCACCACGTCGACTGTGTTGAATTTCGGTTCCTTGTAAATTGACAGGCCGATGCATCTTTCGCCGTTTATTGTTACTATGTTTTCAGGATCCTTGTTTTCAAATCCTATCCTGGCCACATCCCTGAGGTAAACAGGCACCCTGTCGCCGGCGGAGGCATTACCCGCAGCCTGGCCGGCAGCAGTTTGTCCGCTGACAGCCGGGGTCTGTGTTTTAAATCCAACTATTATATTCTGAAGATCCTCGGTATCTTCCAGAACACTGACACCCTTGACAACATATTTGGTACCCATGTCGACAATGGAACCGCCCGATACATTCCTGTTATAGTTCATGATCTGGGCGGCAATGGCATCGGTGGTAAGTCCGAATGATTCGAGAAGGTACTTGTTTGTCTCGATTACTACTTCACTTTCTTCCTTTCCCACTATCCTTACATCAGCCACCCCTTCAATCCTTACAAGTTCATTTCTGATATAGTTTTCAGCCACCTTTCGCAGTTCATCCATATTTTCGATCCGCGGATTCCGGAGGCCGACTATCATCACCGGCGAAGCATTGGGATCGTACTGCGAGATGGTGAAATCTTCAAGGTCGGAATTCTGGCTGAACGAGCTGAGTTCCTTCTGAAGGTCGAGGAAAGCTTCATCCATGTCCTTGTTCCAGCCGTATTCGACTGTAATTATGGCTGTTCCACCCCTCGAGACTGAAGAAACGCTTGCAACATCACTCTGTCTCATTGCCAGCGATTCGATCTGGTCGACATAGTTCTTCTCGATTTCTTCGGGAGGTTTCTCACCCGCCTTAAGCTCTATATATATTTTTGGCGTATTGAGATCGGGGAAAAGATCGGTTCCCAGCTTACCGAACGAGATGAATCCCAGCAGGATTATCGCCAGCACAAGCATGAGAACCGTTACAGGATTATTTACAGCAAATCGGGCAATGGATTTCATAATAGTTATTTGATGATTTTCACCTTCGACCTGTTGCTCAGTGTTTCGAAGCCGCTTGTTACAACCCTCTCATTCTTTTCCAGGCCCCTTGTTACCTCAACATCGGTTATATTCTCGAGGCCGGTCTCTATGATTCTTTCAACGGCCAGGCCCCTGTCGACAACAAACACTGTTTTTCCTCTCTGCCGCGAAAGGATAATGTTTTTTGGAATCACAATGGCTGAGTCCTTCCTGTTGGTTACAATATCGGCCCTGACGAACATTCCCGGACGCAGGAGCAATTCCGGATTATTAATTGAAATGGATCCCCTGAAGGTTCTTGTATCGGGGCTGATTGCAGGAGACAACTGGGTTACATTGCCGATTATCGTGTCGTCGGGGAGGGTATAGTTTGTCATCCTGACAACCTGTCCGGGCCTGATTACAGGTATATATTTTTCAGGAAGCTGGACATCCATGTACATAGTCCGGTAGTCCATTATCTTTACAATTGTAACACCTGCTTCGATATGGGTTCCCTGGGTGTAATAGGGAAGATCGACGATGACTCCTTCGATAGGGGCGGTCAGACTCGTTTTTTCGAGCTGGAGTTTTGAGGTGACTACTGTGGTGCGGGCATTTTCGTAATTGATCTCAGCGGTCTTGAGTTCCTTGAGTGTTACGCCGCCCTTTTCATAAAGCGATTGCTGTTTCTTAAGTTCACTTTCCATGAGTTCCAGGTTCAGCTGGTTGGTTTCCATCTTAACCGAGTTTACGTATTCCTGGTCCTCAAGCCGTGCTATCAGGTTACCCTTGCTGACGCGGTCGCCGAGCTGCCACAGTCTGCCTGTCCGGGGATTTCTTTCAAGGAAGTAGTCAGCCGCGATTTTGGATTTCACTTCAATTTCGCCTTTCGGGAATGCCGTACCTGTGGTATTGACATATTCTTCTATCGGTTTCAGCTTCAGGTCCTGAACGGAAACGGGAATTTCGACGTCGGCTGTCAGGCTCTGGTCCTGGTTCCTGCATCCGCCTGCTGCAATGAGTGAAGCTGCAAACAAGATTATGATTTTTTTCATTTTATTTTGATTGTTTTATTGTTCCAGTGTCATTACGGGTGAAACCTGTTCATTCTTCTCAAAATCGTAAAGGGTTTGTATCTTGAGGTTAAGAAGTTCGAGCTTGTAGGAGATCAGCGAGTTGGTGTACGACAGTTGTTTTTGCGAGAGCTGTTCCTGGAAAAGGTTCAGGTCCATGCCTGTCAGATCTCCGTTCCGGTACCTTTCGAGGTTGAGGTCGTAGGTGAGTTGAGCATTTGTGACATTCTGCCGGGCAATGTCGATCTGGTTCCTGAGGTTTATGAGGTTTCTGAAGACTTTCCTGATGCCCAGAATTATATCATTTTTTTCTTCATCGAGCGAAATCTCTGCAGATTCTATTGCAGCCTCAGAAGCTTTTATCCTTGATTTCCTCTCTCCCCAGTCCCAGAGGGGAATGCTGAATGACAGGGAGACATCTTCGTTGTCGGTCGGATTGGCATAGACATTGCCCAGCTTCTCGTTGTCGCCGAATAATCCGATCGAAAGGCCCAGGCTTCCCCTGAATTCATTCAGCGATTTTGTCTGGATCAGGTCAAACTGTGAGGCTTCAATGTCGATTTCACGCTGGCGCAGTTCCATCCTGTTAGCAAGACCCTGGTCGATTGCCAGGGCGATATCAACCTGGACTGTATCGACCTGAATATTTGGCAGCACTATGATATCATCGTACAGGCTCAGTCCGATAAGGATTTTGAACTCATCCTTTGCATTTTCAAGGTCGACCTGTCGGTTTTCATAATCCGACCTGGCGGTTGCAAGGTTCAGTTCAGCCTGGAAACCTTCCTCCCGGGCTGAGATGCCGGCGTCGACCTTGTTTTTTATTATTTCATAACTCTTCTGCATATTATCGAATGCCTGACGGGCTATTTCATAACTCTGCTGCTGCTGGTACACATAGTAAAATGCCTGTGATACGCCTCTTTCTAGCGACAGGAGCTGGACTGCATAGCTTATCTGGGAGTTTTCGAGAGCCAGTTCAAGTTCCCTGAGCTGGAGCTTCGTCCTGTTGTAGGTAAAGAGCGGCTGGTCGAGATTGAGTGACAGGCTGTTGCTGAATCCTTTCGTTGTGGAATTGCTGTACTCGCTGTACGAATCCCTGTATCCGAACCTGTTTACAAGTGAGAGCCTTGCATCGGTGAACACTATCGGCTGCGAAATTGTGAAAAGGCCGAAGCTTTCGGTTGTTTTCACCGAATTCCATTTGGAGATCAGGTCATTGAACGACCTGTTCTGGCTGTAGCCGATAGGATTTACCGACAGGGAGAACTGTGATTTCAGCGAGGCGTTCTGGGCATTCAGGTTTTCCTGGCTCCTTATAAGGCTGAGCCTGGTCCTTTTCATCGCAGGGCTGTTTGATTCGGCTATCTGGAGGGACTGTTCGAGGGTTAGTCCCTGCTGGGCCGGTGAAGACAGGCCTGAAGCTGCCAGAACAATCAGAAGAGCCAGCCTTCTGGTTGCTGTTTTAACTTGTTTTATCCTTTTTATCATAACTTCCCGACTATCATTTAATAAACAGTACATAAAGTCAGTTTGCCCTTACCCATTTCACGGCATCGCCTATAACCACACGGCCGGTCGACTGGTTTGTCATTTCCACCCTGGCCGAATCGGATGAGATATAATAGCGGCCGAGCAGGTTCCAGCCCGCTTCGGCATTTCCAAAATCAATTGAGATATCTTCGGTGCCTTCGTCGTGGTATATTCTGTAGTGTAAATCCTTGTACAGGTTATCACCCTGAGGCGTTTCACCGGGAGGAGGCGGCGGCGCTCCGTTTGAACGTACAACCATCCTGTCGGCTGATTTACCAATAAAACAATATATGTCGTAGTAATCCGCTTTCGTGAGGGGAGTAACCCAGGTCACAAGTTTTTCACCCCGTGAACCGCGGGTAAACACCGACGACCGGATGTATTTGCCATAGTATGACGACATCACTCCAGCCTGCCAGTATTGCGGCGCCCAGAACATATTGACAGACTGGTATGTATTGGACTGTCTTTTCTTGACTCCGAGAATCCTTTTCAGCGGGCTCATTACCGTGGAGTTGTCGGTTGTGAAACCGGGGTCCTCATTGTCAACCACTATTTCACCGGGCGACTCAAGGGGAGGAACTGAAGGAAGAAGTTCTTCCCCTTCGGAATAAGCTGTGTGATTTCTTGATTTAACAATGTTATCGATTGGGAGGACTATTTCGCCGGGAATGTTTTTCGCGAAAAGAGAGTTGGCTATCATCTCGCGCGGTTCGGTATCCAGAATAATGCTTATTTTTTTTGCTTCCGCAGGTCCGAGCACCACAATTCTTGAAATATCTGAACCGGGTCCCTGGCCCTGCATCATTATGTTGTAGCTTCCCCCACGGCCTGAACCCTCGTAGTAGCCGGTCATCTGGCGGCCGCCTTCTGCTGCCGTCCGGAAGGTCACATTAAATATCCCGGTAACTGGTTCAGGATTGGATGCCGTAAATGTTACAAGAAATCTGACCCTGTTGCTGATGATGATCTCCCTGGCCTGAAGACCTGAAAAGATAAATCCGGGCTGGTCCTTGCTGTTGAACCAGTCGTGGAGATAGGGGTAGAACTCAAATCCGAACTTTTCTTTCATGTCGCCGTTGAGGTCAGTTACTTCGATGCTCCGGTACCTGTGACTGTCGAGGTAAGCTGTGAACCAGTCGTTGAACTCGTCGATGCCTGCCTTAGCCCTGAAAAGGTTGAAGAGGTAATCGCCCTTAAGGGTAAGTACGGTCCTTGTTGTGTCACCTTTCGGGTTCATGGCCAATACATCCCTGAAGCTTGTGTTTCTCAAAACGAGGTTGGCCCTGTCATTTTCCTGCAGGTCCCCCGACATACTGCTGAACTGGGCTGTTTCCGAAACCTGTTTCTGAAGATGGGATTCAAAAACAGCATTTATTACCGGGTATTCGGCAGAGTGAAAATTGTTCCTGAAAAAATAGAAATTCGGGCCCAGACGGTAGCGCACAGGCTCGGACAGCCTTTCCCCGTTCACGTACCTGGTCTTTTCTCCGCTTATGAAAGCATTCCTTGTAAAATCGTTGAATAACCTTACCTGCAGCTCCTTGTCGGTGATCACCTGGTTGTTTCTTGTATTTCTTTTCTTCTGCCGGGTGAATCGCTTCTGGAAGCCGGCATTATCGATCATCGACAGCTTTTCGGGGAGCAGAACCATTGAAGGCTGAAGTTCAGCCATGGTCTGAGTGCTCATCCGCGGAAAGGAATGGAACTGAACCGGGACCTCCACCAGTTTAAGTGTCCTGAACGGATAGTCAGCCGAGAAACTGGTTTCAATATCCCTCATGATACCCGAGACAAGAAAACTGAGTGTGTCTTTCAATTCGGCCAGATCCTTCTTGTAGTAATCGTGTCCGGGATAATAATAAGTTATATAAGTGACCGAATCGACTGTAAGTGTGTCAGACCTGTAGTTTCCTATTGCAAGAGTGAGTCCTGTGAGGGGCGAATCGGATGTTATAACATTGTTATAACCATCTTTTTTCATGTTTCCCTGCGCAACCGGAATGAGGTCTTCCCGTGTCTTGACCTTAAGGATAAATTCAGTAAAGTCGACCTTCAGCCTGGCAGGGTTTGATGGGTAATAGTTGAGTCCCGGCACCGGGTACCAGTGCGATTCCGGTGTGAGCAGAACGTAATCGGGAGTGAGGAAGGCCTGTCTTTTATTTACATTCAGCATCGCCACCCTGTAAGGTGCTGTATTTACATTATCGTTATTATCGGGAAAGCAAAATGTTTCATCGACTTTACCTGACCATGAAATACTTATACTGTCTTTTTCACCCGGTGCCAGGGGTTTAATGGGATCAATCGCGATAATATGACCTGTCATTTTGTAGTTCAGATCTTTACCTGAAGAGTTCACCATGCCGACCCTGAGGCCCGGATTCAGGGAAAACAAATAAGTATCGAGAGGCTGACCGTTATTGTTTGTGAAATGAAGGTTGGCTGAAGCGCTTAAAGAATCGCCGAGATGTTCGAAATCGATCTCGGCCCGGCTGAGGTTTACAAAACTGCTGTTCTCAAAAAGCCTGTTGGTGTCGATAACAGTTCTTTTATCGTTGAGGTCGGTCCTGTAAAACGACAATGTATTCCATGCGCAGAATGCGGTTAAGGCGAGAAAAATAACCATGAAGACTGCCGAAACCGTTGTGTGGACCCTGGATTGCGGAAGACGCTTAAAGAGCAGAATTGTTGCGAGAATGAGGGAAAGCCCCAGGAAGAACCAGGTAAGCCGCTGGTTCATTATAAGCGAGGGATTGTCAAATCCTATCATGCCGGATTTGAATATCGGGAGGCCGAATGCCATGTAGTCGAAGATATATCCGAACCTGAAATTCAACCAGAATATATTGAGTGCTGCGATGCCAAGCAGTATCAGGAAAGTGATAGCCTGGTTCCTGAGGAGCGACATCAGCATGAATGAAAGTCCGAGGCTGAAGATGATAGTCGGGATGCAAATAATTATGAGGAACCAGAAGTACGAAGCCAGATCGATCGTCATGCTCTTCGAAATTATGTTCATCAGAAGTCCGATAAGGAGTATGATGATATCGAGGCCCAGGAAAAGCCGGAGGACCCCGGTGGTTTTGCCTGTTATATACTCGAAGTTCGATATCGATCGTGTATAAAGGACCTCGTTTGTATCAACCTTCTTGTCTCTTTTAAGGAAGTCGGATGCGAGAAAGATCACTACAATAGCCTGTCCGATATTCAGCAGATAAAGGTTTATATGCGGTACGGATGCAGGGAATGCCACCATCTGCCAATCCTCGTCGCCGATGGGCGAGAATAGTCCCAGGTTGAGGAAGGAGAATATGAAAAGGGCGCCAAGGGAAAACAGTCTGAAGAACCAGCTTCTTCTTAGTATCCTGGCTTCGTACCTCGCTACGGTCCTTATGTTGTGAATGAGTTCCATCAGGTTAAGTCAGCCTTGAGTTTGTGCTCCATATAA
>JAVEXG010000139.1:0-8890 GCA_034004115.1 Bacteroidales bacterium
AGCCTGTTAAGAACAGGTGTTTCAATCGCAGGATTCCCATTGAGGTTCACATCGCCCCAGCCCATATCGTCGGCAAGGATCACAACAATATTCGGATTGGAATTTTTTGCCAGATTACTACATGAGAGTGAGGCAATTGCCAGACCTGTCAGGCAAACCGGTGCAAGATTCTTTCCTATTATCATTTTCACTTATTTGAGTGGTTTGGAATCAGGGTTTGGAACAGGCATAAGGGCATTAACGTTTTCGCGAGGAATCAGTTTTATGGCTCCAGCGGGACAAATCACGACGCAGGCACCGCATCCTGTACACATTTTCGGATCGATAAGCGGCAGGGCCTCTCTGCCTTCTTCTCCCGGGCCGATGGCAAGCGCATCATACCTGCACGAAACCTCGCACCTGTTGCATTCACGGTTGTTTGACAGCCAGCATTTGTCAAATTCTATCTCCGCCTTTCCCATGATTATCTTCTTCTTGTCCCCGGGGCTGAAAATGGATATGCTCCCAGAAGGACAAACCTTGCTGCAAAGGTTGCAATCCTCGAGGCAATAGCCGTTTATGAACCTCACCTCAGGTGTCATTAAAGATATAAGCCGGGAGGTATCGATATGATGATGAAGAATTTTTGTCGGGCACGATTTGATGCAATTGCCGCATCGTATACAGAGCGTGTTGAAAATATCTTCAGATACGGAACCTGGAGGCCTGATGAATGGTTTGCCGCCGGAATTAATTTGTTTTGGGAGAATCAAACCGGCAGTAACACCGGCACCTACTGAGATTAAATAACGCCTGCCTGGCGAAAAACCCTGGTCGGATTCCTTATCATTACTGAATACCGATTGAACATAACTTTTTAAATCCCAGGCAATGTTTTGAAGACCTCCGAGGGGGCAGAGTCTTCCGCACCACAGATTTGGAAAAAAATAATGCACAGCAACCAGAAGTGGAAATCCTGCCATGGCAAGGATGCCTGCAAGTTCAATATTTCCGGCCAGGGATGTGAAGAATCCATGAAAAATGGCGAGAGGATCAACAAGGATAAAAAGAGGCAGACCTGCTGCAGCAGATGCTATTGAAACCAGGGCGATCCACCGGCTGATATCCGGAATTTTCTTAAGATTGGATAATTTGAAAGGGGATATCCGGGAAACATTATCGCAGGAGTAACCGACGGGGCAGAGATAAACACAGAAAAACCGCTTTTTAATAAAAGCTGTTACTAAAACGGCTGCAGCGACAGAATTAAGAATGACAAAGCTTTTAAGGGTCAGCACCGAATTAAGCATGATAAAGGGACTGAACCACAGATAGAAACCTGTGAATATGCCCCACGACACCGGAAGGGCAAGCAATACGGCTAGTATGGTTGATATCAAACGTATTCCTGACGGACCGGGTTTGGTTCTTATCCGAGCCATGCGCCCTGTTCAGTGAGAAGAGTTTTCAGTTCTTTAGGATCAACTTCCCGGGCACTTATTCCTTTTTTTGAAGCGATGGCAGCTGCGGCACCTGCTCCGTGACCGGTTACCAGGCAGGTTCCTATAATTCGCGTATCTTCAACAAGGTCTTTTTCGAAGCAGAAGCAACGACCCGCAACAATCAGGTTTTCGGTACTCCGGGGAAGCAACGACCGGTAAGGTATCTGCCAGTAAGGCCTCTCTTCAGGTTTTACGGCCCTGCCCTTGTACATCATCGTTGTCCATGCACCGCTTATGCCTATCACATCGGGGAAAGACTTGAATGTCATTGTATCTTCAAGTGTGAGCCTGTATTCGCCGTCGAGAATTCGCGACATCCTCACTCCCATCTGTGAAGCTGTGTCAACAAGGAAAACTTCCTCAAATCCCGGGGTGGAACGTATTCTCTGAGTCTTCTCCCATATTTCCTTACGGTAATCCATCTGGAGTCTTGACAGGTTCATAACGTCCACCCCGTTCTGATCGCGACGCCCCTGCATGTTGACCCAGTTAACGCTTTTTACCGGTGTGGGGCTGCCCAGATCAAGTCCGTCAGGAAGCGTCGAGGGGTCTTTTATCCTGTCGACATTCCCGAGCCTGTGAACAAGCCCGATATGGTAATTCATCATATCGTATTTCTCACCTGCAAAATGATAGATATCCCCGTCGCCGGTACAGTCAACCACTATTTTTGCAAGTATCGCCATCCTGCCTGATTTGCTTTCAATAAACACCCCCCTGATGACATTTTCTTCCATTATCGCTCCTGTTGCCCATGCATGGTACAGCATTTTGACTCCCGATTCACTTATCATCTCATCCAGCACATATTTGGCTGCCTCGGGATCAACAACGGGATTAACCTCGGATATTGACATCCCGAGGTCTTTCAGTCGCCGGGCCATTTCTCCTCCTATTCCATATATGACCTGTTTTCTGCGGTTCTGCCTGTCAACTGCATGGGTTGAGAGAAGCGGAAGGACAAGGCCGCCTGTCCACAGGCCGCCGAGATGGTTATACCTTTCAACAAGCCATGTTTCGGCTCCAGCCCTGCTTGCAGCAATGGCCGCTGCTGTTCCTGCCGGGCCTCCGCCAATAACAAGAACGTCAGTCTCGGCAAGGACAGGTATCTGCCGTGCAGGTTCCGTTATGGTCCTGCCTGTCAATCCTGCCAGAGCAGGTTCAGGAACAGGCTGGTTATCGGCTGACTGATCGGATATGTTCCTCCTGCAACCTATACCAAGGCTTATAGTGCCTCCTGCAATCAGCGTTTTTGTCAGAAAGTCTCTTCTTTTCATATTATTAGATCTATCAATTCTTAGCTTCCTCTCCGTGCTTCTCTGTGTTCTCCGTGGTTAATCCTTTCTTTATACAGAGAAAAATCCAACACTAAATATCAATTCTTTCTATTTCAACCCACAGAGGTAATATCTGTTTCCCGTCAGTCTGGTAAAAAGGAACAAAATCAGATTCTGCTGAACGGAGCCATACATCCTTCATCTCGATCAGTGTTGTTTGAGCCCGGTCATTTTTTTCCTGATAAATAAAGCTTCCGGTTTCCACCATCATTCTCCCTCCCGGGGGAACGGGAGTGATAAACTTAAACCGGATATTATATCTTCCTTCGTTAATTTTAACTCTCCAGAAGCCATATATCTCCTCCTGCTCCCAAATTCCCCTTTGCCCGTCAGCATCATTCCTGTTAAGGATTACCGGATTCTCATGCGGAGTGCCAATCTCAATCCGCGGCCTTTCAGCAAGGTTCTCCGATACTGCCAGCTCATGGAACATTAGGTCAAGTTCCTTTTTCATTTCCTCCGCTCTGTCAGGATCATCCTTTACAATATTTTTCTGCTCAAATGGATCCTTCTCAAGATCATACAGTTCAAATGCATTTGCCGGGGAATTGTAGTCTGTGTTCCCAACCAGTTTATACTTTCCTTTCTGCAATGCGATATTATTATACAATTCAGGAGACCGCCTTGTCCAGTACCAGAATAAGGGCCGGTTATATCCCTCCATATTTTTTCCCCTGATGTATGGGATAAGGCTGATACCGTCAATCTTCCTGTCCTCAGGTATTTTCACATTGCATAAATCAGCCAGGGTGGGAAGAACATCTATGTTGGCCGCATTTAACACAACATCAAGATTTTGCATGTTAAGAGCCGGATAATTTAACCAGAAAGGCACCCTGATTCCGCCTCTGTATACTGATGATTTCAATCCACGCATACCGGTATTGTAACGCATCTGCTGAGGACCGTTGTCAGTCATGAAAATAATAATTGTATTCTCATCGATATTCAGATCCCGGAGCTTTTTCAGCAGGAGTCCAATGTTGTCATCAATGTTAGTGACCATTGCATAAACCCTTCGTGCATCCTCCTTGTCTTTTTCGCTCATCTGAGGGAATGGCCTGCTATCGTTACCGAAACCCGAAGTGGGATCCGTATCGCGATACATGTTGTGATATTTCTCCGGAACCTGCAGAGGAGTATGAGGTGCATTAAAAGCCAGATAGCAGAAGAAAGGCCTGTCTCTGTTCTTTTCAAGGAAATCCAGAGCATTTGAAGTAAAGATATCAGAACAGTAACCATCATATTTCTGCTGTCTGCCGTTGTGCCAGAGAATCGGATCGAAATAGCTGCTGTCGCCCCTCGGCCATGTTGTTATGTCTCCCGGCTGACCCATGCCTCCGGTAAGGTGGATAAGGGATTCATCAAATCCCTGGTCACAGGGCCGCATGGGATAATTATCCCCCAGGTGCCATTTTCCGAAGATCCCTGTTGCATATCCGGCCTCCCGAAGCATTTCTGCCATCGTTACTTCGGAAGGTGCCATCATTGCTCCTCCGTTATAGGTATCCCTTACACCGGTTCGCAGTGAATACCGTCCGGTCATCAATCCGGCCCTTGTAGGGGCTGACACCGGGCAGACGTAGAAATTGCTGAACCGGATGCTCTGTCTGGCAAAATTATCCAGGACGGGAGTTTTGACATTCGGATTACCTGTAAACCCAAAATCACCATAACCCTGGTCGTCTGTAATGATTAGTATTACATTCGGATGATTTTGAGGTTGGGCAGCTACAGAAGAAGCAAGTGCCAGACCAGCTGCAAGAAGGCTGTTTCCAAAATACAGATTCAGATTTTTCATTTTATTCCGGTTTTTGCACTGAGAAAGCTGCTTCTCATGCCCGGGTATTCAAAATAACTTCAGCAGAATTCCTGTAAATATCTTTAATTGACTCCCCGAGTTTCTCAACTTTTTTCTTAGCTGTATCATAATCCGAAATAACCTGTTTTAGTCTTCCGGCAATGTCGCTTCCGCTGACCTGTTCAATTTCAAAAACCCAGTCAGATAAACCCAGATCGTAGTACATCTGCCCTTTAATTGTGTCTTCCGGCTGCCGGAGGTAGAAAGCAGGAGTACCGTTGACGAGTGACAAAATCGGTGAGTGGCACTCAAAGCTGAGAACAGCAAATGCATGTGAATAAACTGATGCTGCTTCATCGGGAAGCCAGTAGCTGCGTTTAGTCACATAGGGTTTGACATCATCAGGAAGAGGATTTATCAGCAGCTCATCCATAATATCGATCTGGTAAGTCATTTCGGGGCAGACAAGAACCCTGTTTCCTGTTTCTCGGACCCATGCAATAATGACTTCCCTCAATTTTGAGTGATCTTCCTCCTTCTTCGAGTTGTTGAGTTCATCGATACTCTTTACCTGGTCTTCTGTATAGCTTTCCGGACGAATAAGGTAATATGGCGTCCTTCGCAGCCTTGGGATAACACAGATATATTTCCCATGGACCAATCCTTTTTCCTTCAGAAAAATATCTGCCCTGCCTTTATCTGTCAGTTGCATAAAGAAAGTAGCATCCGGCACAAACATCATGTTTGCTGTGTCAATACCATTATTTCTGAGGACTTCAAGCGAGGCAGTTTCACGGGTAAAGATAAAAGATGCTTTCTGCAGAAGGCTTTTCAGTTTTTCGTCGATATTTTGAATTGTGGTGCCAAAAATCCCAAAAGGCTTTCCGGTTGCCTTCACCCATGCCTCAAGATTTGCGGAACCGACAACAGAGGGTCCTGATCCGTGGATCATTATATCCGACCTGCTGAAAGCATCAATAACTTCCCTGCTGCTGACATTAAAATCCGTGTCAACTTCTCCGTGGACTATTTTAACTCCCGGAAAATTACTGCTGAGCCAGAGTTCAACTTCGCCTCCCCGGCTTTTTTTCCAGAGTATAAGTTCAGCGTCGGGAAGGAAGGTCTGAAGGACATTCAGGAGACCGGGAGTATGTGCTATATCTCCTATGTTTATATCCTGCCATCCGGAGACTATCAGTATTGTCCCGGTCTTTTTTCCTGTTCTGCATGATAATCCGCCGGTCATTGTCAAACCCAATGCTGACAGGATTATGTACCTGGAGAATTCCCTTCTGATCATTGGTCAGTCAGTTAAGATGATTGTACAGGTTGCAGTCAGGCCATCCATGGCCGTTCCCGTACCCTGGTGCGCTCAAGAGCCTCAAGGGCGATGTTGACATCCTCAACTATCTGGAAATCATACATTCCCAGACAGACAAAATCGGCTCCGTTCCTGAAGGCGTAGTTAAGCCCCACCTCAGGTTTGATAGCTCCGGCGGCAAGCACCTTGAATGCAATCCACGGCTCCGGCAGTGTTCCCATGTACCTTACAGTTTCCTCAGGATCAAAATCGAATTTATTGTCGTTCCAGTCCTGGTTCGTCTGAGCCGACCAGTAGTTGTAATTATGACATGTCTTAACCCAGAAATCAGGTTTAATGCCATAGTCCACACAGGCCTTGATCGCTTCAATCCTGTGGGCCCCGATGCCAGCCGGCTTCCCGTTGGCCCTTATCTCATCAATTCCCTTCTTTATCAACTCCATCCGCTCTTCAACAGTTCTCTTTTTCGGATCATCCCACTCCGGATTCGTGAAGCGGTCGGTTATCTCGCCCTGGCAGTAAAGGGCATCCCAGTCGGCAGCAAGCGACATTCTGATCCCCTCCTGAAAATCGAGATTGGTTCCGCAGTCAGAAATGAACTTTACTTTCCCGCGAAACTCGTGACGGTATTTCTGGAAAATCCTGCCCATCTGGGGATTGGAGATAATTGCATTCATCCCGCATTTTTCGCCAAGAGCAAGAGTCTGAAGGACTTTCTCATCGGTATGATAGGTCTTTACAAGTTTTGAAACATAGATAAGATCCCGCGCATGAGCCCATCCGCCGATAAGATTTCCCCCCATAAGCAAACGGCTGAGTTCGAATTCCGCAGGATTCCCGTTTTTGTCCCTGTATTTTATAAAGCCTTTGGGAACTTCTCCCTTCAGGTCCTTCAATGTCGAATAATTAAATTTAAGAAGAGTGGCACCCGAGTTGGCATCCATGCCGTCAATCGCCAGAAGCTTTTCCTCAAAACTGTCCCATTTTCTTTTCCTGTATAAAGCATACGCAAAAGCGCCAAATGCAGGGATGGAAATCAGATCCCTCAGAACATCGCGGCGCCCGATCCCTTTTCCCGGATCAGCAGCTGGCTCTCCAACCGGAATACGAGCTTTTTCATCCTTCCATCTTGAAATGAGTCTGTCAAGACTATAATGTGAAAAAGGAGAAATAAATATGAATACCGAAAGGGCGAAGAACTCTATCAGATTACGGTTAACCCAGAGATAGCTTCCCTCGGCAGGGACACCAAACATATAACCGGGCACTGGAGGGTAAGCCACGAAGTAGAACAGGAGCATGACAGCGCCTCCAAGGCTTGCCCAGCGGGTCACAAGACCAAAAATCAGCCCGATCCCGATGAGGATCATACCCCAGATGTTTATCTGATCAATTATGCCGACAATAGCAGCGTTATCCGCCATAGCATTGAACAGAGGGGCGAAAATCCATCTCGATCCTGCAAGATAAGGAGCAGAACTCCAGTCTGATGCGATTAATTTGGCAATGCCTTCATAAAGGAAATGCCAGCCGATAACAACCCTGACGAGAGTAAGCAGCCATGTGGTTAACCTGTTTGATACCGAATCAGACTTTGTCTTCATTGATGTATTTTATTTCTCACGCTCTGCAATTATATTGTTGAATCTGAGCTCCAGCTCAGGATCGAAGCGTGCCAGCTTCTTCCAATCCTCAGCTCCGTAAACGCCGGCATTTGTCCAGTCAAAGGGCACGAATCCTATCCTGCGGATGACTGAAGATCTCCTGAAGTTGAAATCAAATTTTTCTGGATCCACAAACATCGGATCGGCAATCAGCGAATGGATATCCTTTCCTGCCTTCTTCCAGGTGCTGAAATCCTGATCAGCAAACTTTATGTCCTTTGTCCGGGTGTCCCAGTAAACGTTGTTATCAGTCAACAGGTTGAATTTATGCCAGTTACTGCTGAGCAATGTACCTCTGTCTGTAAAGATAATATTTCTGGTGAATGACAGCGACCTGTGCTCCTCAATCCTGGTTGCCTGAAGCTGCGACCGGATATTGAAAGCAAAGATGTTGTTCCTGATTATATTCTCCTTTCCGTAGTGCTGATGGAACCCTGAGTTTTTGCACCAGTAAACCAGATTGTTTTCCATGGTGATGTCGTATGAACCCTCATCGGTATATAGCCCCCAGCCTCCGTAATCGTATGAATAAACATGATGAATATGATTGTTTGATACAACAGTTCCTTCCGAGGCTCCCAGTGTGTAGACACCTCCCATATCACAAAGCTCGCCCCAGCCCAGGTGATGAATGTGATTGTATCTGATCTCGTTCCGTTTCGTCGGACTGTGAGCATAACCCCATACCCAGCCGACTGAAATGCCAGTGTAGCGGAGATCTGCTATTTCGTTGTGAGTTATCTTGTTGTCGCTTGCGTTAAAGATGATCACTCCAACAGCGCAGGGAAAAACATGTCCGGCATCCCGTATTATGTTGTTATCGACCGTAATATGATTTGTGATTTCGTTTTCGTCAGGCCGGATGACAGTTTCACCGATCTTTATGCCTCCCGCGCCAAGATCGTGCATGTAGCACCGGGTAACGGAACAATTACTGCATGCCCGTCTGAACCAGAACGCATAAGTACCGGTATGGGCAATTTCACAGTTGTCAAAGGTAATGTTGCGGGCATAATCGGCTGTGATGACCGCATCGACCGGCGCAGCAGCCTGGGCAGGCTCGTTACCGTCGGATGGCGTCAGATAGCCGGCAACTTCGAAAGTGAGGTTCTCAAACCTGATGTTTTCGACATTTTTTCCTTCCCCGGCCTCTCCCCTAAGAACAACAAATTCCCTGAGAACAGGGATATGGAAGGTTGTATTGGCAATTGTTTCGCCTTCGCGGGGGATGTAATAAAGAAATCCTGAACGTTCAAGGAACCATTCGCCGGGGGCATCCAGGGCCT
>JAVEXG010000140.1:0-8889 GCA_034004115.1 Bacteroidales bacterium
CCACTCCCCAGCCCCCCTAAACCTCATCCACCCCCCAGCCCCCCTAAAGGGGGGTTAAAGAACTAGCAATGAGGAATGTAGTGGTTAGGGAATAGCCCAAGGTTGTTAGTTTTCTGTTTTATTATTGAAAGCTAATTCGGGATTGTTAATAATATTCGATACAACCCATAAACAAATGTAAATCAGCGAACTAAAGCCCCCCTTTAGGGGGGTGGGGGGGTAGACCGTGGAGGACGCAGGAGACGAAATGCACAGAGCGCATGCAGTAATTTTTCTTCTTGACCGGCATAACCGGCATAACCTGCAAAACTGAATCAAAACCCAAACGTCCCGCCTACATTAATCGTATTTTTCTGACCATAGAAATAAGGCGAACTCCACCTTTGATCCCCGCTGACATCCGAACTAACATAACTTCCCCACACATACAGGTCATTGATAACCTGGTACGACGCCCGTAACCCGAACACCCTGCTGTCCCATTCCACCGTCGCCAGCGGCGGATTCCCCACCCGCGGTGTGCCAAGCTCGGTGTAATCCGGACCGCGGACAGAATTTGTGAGCCATGCCCCGATATTCAGTGTCCGGATTGGTTTGTACTCTAACGCGAAATACCACTCCCTGGAATTGTCCCTTAAGTAATGACCAAGGTTGAAGTTCTGAGTCTCATAGGTGAGTGTAGGAACATAATGCTGGTAGGAGAGTGGATATGAATATGTGAACTCAGTTGTGAACGACAGGTTCTGAACCGGCATGTTGCTTAACCTGAACCCGGCCTTCCAGCTGAAGAAATTCCATTCATCATCCTGTGTGAACCGTGCCACTGACAATTCATCGATGAACAGCGTGGCATAGAGATGAAGATTCCGGATGTTCCGCGAGCTGATGTCGATAAAGGTCTGGGAGTTCATGTTGTCGACGCCCGAGGTCATGGAATGGTCGACCGACTTGTAGAAGAACAGCGGGAACATGTAAACCGGACTGAAATGCCTGTCGGTGTACACAATGCTGTTTCCTGCAGAGATATTCAGGTTCCTGACCGGAGTGAAGGTGAACATGTTGGCTGCAATGTATTTCTTATGGTACACCTCGCGGTAATCCAGCCCGTAGCTGTTGCTCACCCAGTACGACCGGGAACTGTCTGTAACCATTGAGTTCAGCCATCCGTGGAAGTAGTTGAATTCAAACCATTTGACTGGCTTGAGATTAAGCCTGAACTGGAAAAAAGTCGGATTGTTTCCTCCGAAAATATTCGCACCGTTGTAGTTGGTGCCCCACTGCTGACGGTCCTTTACAAACCCGGCAGACCCCCAGCTCCACGACCTGGTGATCCCCGCCTGCATCTCGCTCCAGTCGGTGGCGCCCTTGACATGCCCTCCCTCCCTTTTTGTAAGGTACAGAGGACGCCCAAGCAACGGTTTTTCATGATTATCCCTCAGCGAAGCATAAAAGCCCCACTTCCCGACAAACGCCCTGGCCTCCCCGAAGTTCCTGGCATAAGTTGCTTTCCCGTCTGAATTATAAAACACCTCTCCTCCAAGAATAGGATTTAAAGTAAGTGAAAACAACGAATCCTTATAATAGAAAAGATCCCTCCTTAATGCAGTTATGTTTCGACGCCAGAAAAAGGTCTTGCAGGTCGTGCAGGTCGTGCGGTCTTGCAGGTCCTTACGTGAACTGATTGAATTACTTAGCAATAATTCTTTCCCAAAGTCCATCAGATAGAAATCCAGTTCTTTCTGTTGCCGGAGGTTAAGCTTTTCTCTCTGTTCATCGGCTTCATTCAGACGGTTCGCGATGAAAAGTCTGGAATAGGGTTTTACAGCTGAATTAATCTCAATTACCTGCATCGACGCCAGTTCATCCAAAAACTCGTAAACCCCCGTATTTACAACAGGATGGGGAACTTCTTGTGAATGGAGTTGAATATGATTGAATATGCCCAGGCAGAAAATCAGCAGAACAAGAAGATTTCTCATTAAATGATATATCAATCAATAAATATGGACAAATATAAGTAATAATGGCAGATTCTTTTTTAACCACGGAGTCGCACGGAGTAAAGAACAGATTAACACGGAGTTATCTCCCCTTCTCAGCTTCACCCCTTCACCCATTCATGCCTCAACGCCCTCACGCCTTAACGCCTTTCCTCACGCCTCTCTCCTCCCCCTCAGCCACATTCCAAAGAACGGATCATCTATCCAGTACGTCGTCCCCTCCTTAATCACCATCCCTTTCTTCACCAGCCTCTGGAGTGTGCTGTAAACCGTACTCACCGCTCCGGCTCCGTATTGCCGGCTGAACTCGACCGACAACGGACTCAGGTCACTCGATGACATCCCCGCGAGCACCATCATGTCGGTACGGTTCAGGGTGTTCCACAGAAGCTCGAAATCCTTGTCGTGACTCCTTACAATCTCATCAGCTGCCAACTCTGCAATACCGTTGATGTAACCATTTCGGCTGATCTGTTCCCACACGGTGAAGGCAAGCTGCTGGGTGTAATAGGGATGCGACCAGGTTATCTTAAGTATCTCCGAGGATAGGGCAGCGGCATCTTCAACCTTACCCGTGAAATTGTATTCGAGGTACAGGCGGAATTTCTCCTGCGGTATCCTGCCGAGGGTGAAGAGGGTGCCGAAGCGGTAGAATGGCGATTCCTTCTTTTCGAAGATCTCCCTTATCATCGACTCGCTGCTTCCCATAAAGACATAGTTTATGTTCTTATGTTCCTGGATGACGGAGCGGAGCATCCTGTCGAGACCGCTGTTTATCCGGAAGATATCCTGAAACTCGTCAAATACAATGATGATTTTTTCATCCTGCTTTCCAAGCTTGCCGATCAGACCGAGTACATCCTCGAGCGGAGCCAGATCGCGCGATCCGGGGGTGAAGGATATCTCAACCTCCCCGGTAACCGGATTCATGATTACGGATGGTATCAGACGGAACGATTTGATGAATGAGCTGATCTTCTTGAAGGGAAAGATCCGGTAGATCCTCTTCAGAAGCTGTGCAGCAAAATCCTCCTCCGACAGCACTACCTGCAGATCGAGATAAATATGTTTCCGGTCCGATTCGTTAAGTATCTTTCTGATCAGGCTGGTCTTGCCAAAGCGCCTCGGACTGATGATTATCAGATGGTTTTCACTCTTCAGGTGCGAAGAGATGTATTCAAGCTCCTCCTCCCTGTCGGTGAAATGGGCACCGTCAACGATGGTCCCGAATTTGAATGGATTCTCTTTCATAGTCTATGCGATATTATTCGTTGCGAAAATATTCGGAGATAAAGTTACGAAAATATTCGGAAGTAATTTGAAAATGAGGTAATTTGAAAATGGAGATCCGGAAGGTCTTAGCTATCAGCGTTCAGCGGTCAGCGATCAGCTTTCAGCTATCTCAATGCAAGCGACCTGCACAACTTGCACGACTTCCATGACTTGCACGACTCTTTCTTTCTCGCAGAGTTGAGCAGTGGTAAACCGCAGAGGTTCGCAGAGTTCAAATCCGTCTTACTATACATCCTTCATAAGTGCCGTTACGCCATTACGCCGTTACGCCATTACGCCATTTCGCCTTCTTTCCCTTCATCCTGAAATAAATTCTTCATTACTAATCTGTTAAAAAAACATAATTGTTATGTACGGAATATTCATGCAGGGTAATTACAAATATATTTGTAAGCGCAATACAGGTTCATTTGTCTGATAACTTTATTTGTAATTGAAGGCGGCGCTTCGGTGACGGATTTCATGATGTCTTATGAAAGGCAAAAATTCGTTCGTAGAAAAACTGGTTAGTGATCATTTCACAAAAAACTGTGATTTGTTCGCCCTTGCTCCTCTTGGAATAGTGATAACTGACTCCGGTGGACGGATTATAAGGAAGAATACCACGCTTGAGGAAATAACGGGAATTTCCGCAGAGGACTCAGATATTTTTGCCGGCGGTAAAATCAGATATTTCGACCAGCAAAATAAAATTCTTTCGTGGGATGAAATGCCGGCTGCAACAGCTCTCAGGACAAGAAAAATTGTTGACAATGTTGAAATCGGAACTTCCATTGATAAGGGGCCAGTCCGATGGTCAGCCGTCACTGCAGTACCCCTCGGCAGCGGATATAATTATGTCGTTGTCATGTTCAGGGATATTACTACAGGAAGATCCGCACTTGAGAAGCTTCATGAAAGTGAAGAACGGTTTCGTCTCCTGTCTGAAAGCAGTGGCATCAGTGTCGGATTCTATTCTGTCGAAGGTAAGGTTATCTTTCTGAACAGAAAGGCGGCGGAATACTTCGACGGAAATCCGGAAGACTTTACGGGCATGGGATTAAGGGAGATTGTTGGAGACAGGAGCGGGGATAAATACGTGAAGCGGATTACCAGGACTTCCCTGACCAGCAGGGTGTTCACCTTTGAAGACCGCGTACAAAATAAAAATGGTTATGAATGGTACTCATCAATTTATTCGCCCGTGTGCAATCCGGCCGGAGAAGTTATTGGAGTGCAGATCCTGTCCAAAAACATCACAAGGCAGAAGAACATTGAACTGAAGCTGCGACAGGTTACTGCTGAACTCCGGGAACATACAAACAGACTGCAGGATATGATTGAAAATGAAAGACTGCAGCTGTCACGCGACCTCCATGATGTTGTCGGACAGAGACTGGCGGCTTTGAATTTCTATTATTCCTGGCTTAGGACAAAAATCGGTGACAAAGTGGAGGGGATCGAAGCTGTAATGAACGATATAGAAGATATCCTCAACGATACAATTAAAAGTGTCGTTGAGATATCGTATGGATTACGTCCGGATATTCTTGATGAACGTGGTCTTTGCTCAGCTGTTGAATGGCAGATCGCAGAATTCAGGAGGACCTTTAACATCGATTGCAGTGTCCATTTTTTACCGTCAGGAATTGAAGCGGATAAAAAACTTTCGCTTGCTGTTTTCAGGATTATCCAGGAAGCACTTACCAACATTTTGAGGCACTCAAAGGCAACAAGGGCTTCGGTGGATATCAATATGAATAATAACAACCTGAGGGTCGTGATAAGAGATAACGGCATTGGTATCGATCCAGCCATATTAACCAGTCTGAAACCCCTGGGACTTATCGGAATGAAGGAAAGAGCCAGGGCATTCGGGGGAGAAGTGTATTTTACAAATCTGAAGGGACGGGGGACGCGCATCCTTGCATTGTTCCCTTTGAAACATGCTGGTATGAACTGAAGTGTATCTGTGAAAGAAATGCAATTGCGTTTGGATCTTAACCAGGGAGTTATTAATGTAACATCGATAATTTTTCAGGCAATGATGAAAAGCGTTGGGAGAAAAGTAAACATTCTTATAATTGATGATCACCCTATCTTCAGAAAAGGACTTATCCATCTTCTTAGGGATGACGGAGCATGCCGCTTTGATGTAATAGATGAGGCAGGGGACAAAAAGACCGCCCTGGAAAAGCTGAATTCGGTTCATTTTGATATCATACTGATGGATATTTCAATGCCGGGCAGGAATGGCATTGATCTTCTTCCCGAAATACGGCGGTTCAGTCCCAAAACCAGAATTCTTATGCTAAGCATCTATCCCGAAGAACAATACGCCGTCCAGAGTATAAGGAGCGGAGCTTCAGGGTACCTCAGTAAATCATGCAGGCCCGAAGAGCTTTTTGCAGCTATTTCCAAAGTGACAGCCGGTGGATTGTATATTTCCGAAAACATGGCGGAACAAATGACAAAAGACCTTATTGTCAATAGGAGAAAAAGACAGGATGAACTGCTGTCAGCCAGGGAGAAAGAGGTTGTCACACTTCTTGCGGTATGTGGATCTATTAAATGCATTGCTGCCAGACTGTCGCTCAGTCCTAAGACCATCAGTACATACCGTGAGAGGATCCTGTCAAAACTGGCTTTGAGGACTACAGCAGACATAATCAGATATGCAATAAATGCCGGACTGAATGCCTGAAACAGAGAATAAACAGCTATTAATGCCTTTTTTCCAAGTCTCCTGTTTGTAGGGAAATCACCTACAGCTTTTTCAGACTTTTCCCTACAGGTAAATACAATCCTCTTTCCGTAAGTTTATCCCGTCAATGTTTTAACTGTCTTTTCAACCCGGGCATTTTAGTTACAGGGTAGCCCTCAATGCCCCTGACTGTTATTTGTGTGGCTGAAAGACAGTCAGGGATATTATAAGAAGGTTGAATTGACGAATGTAATGCAAATGGGAACTTTTAAAAAAAATCAACTGTTATTGCTTTTCTTAATGGCGGATATTTGCTTCACCGCATACGGTCAGGTGAAAATCACTGACGGTCAATCAGAAACAATGAACCCGAATTCCCTGCTGGAACTTGAAAGCACAAACAGGGGACTTCTGGCACCCCGCGTTGCCCTTGTCAATGTCTCTCTGCCCGATCCGCTGGTATCTCCGGTGCCCTCAGGGATGCTTGTTTACAGCCTTGGAGGCGGAATCACCGATGGCTTTTACTATTGGCACGGTCTGAAATGGGAAAGGCTCGAAAGCGCCGGAACCGTCCTTCTTACATCCCGGTCGGCAGAGTCCGATTGCATTCTCTCACGATCCGACAACCTGGTATTTGCCGTCAGCGATATTTCTGTTACCCTTCCGCATGTAACTTCTTCCGACACGGGCCTGGTAATTACCGTGGTTAATACCGGATCCAGTACCGATCTTGTAAGGGTCACGGGTTATGATGGTGCAAGGATCCACAATTCTGACACTGTAAGGCTTCTCCCGAAAACAGGCCGCTCTTTCATCGCCAGGGGAGAGGATTGGATTATAAAGGATTTTGACGGAACTCCCGGAAACATAATTGATGTCGGAAAAACTTCCGGTTTTCATACTCTTCCCGAGGCTCTGGGCTTCCTTAACGAACACATGGACAGGCCAACAGTTATAAGATTGTCTGATGAGGTTCATTATCTAACAGAAACACAAACCATTGATCTTCCATTCCCACTTACAATCCAGGGACTTTCCTATGGTTTGGGTTCAATTGCCCCTGGCGAAGGTCTGTCGGGTAAAGCCATGTTCCGGTGCCTCTCCGAATGCTATTTCAAAATGCTGGTTTTTGATGCCACAACTCTTCCGGGATACGGCACCTCAAAAGGTGAAGATGCCTTGAGATTTGTTGGTGAAGGTACATATAACGAGGTCAAGGATTGCACTTTCGAGGGATTCTACAATACAATAGCTGACTCATCCGATGCTGAGCTATGGATATTTGAATGCGACATCTATGATTCCAATAATGCCGGCATTCTGCTTCACGGATCAAGCCCGGGCGTTAATCTGAAAGTTGCTGAAACCGACTTCATTAACTGCAGGAAAGGCGTCCTTCTGCAGAAGGGAAGCCAGGCGACGGTACAATTGTATTCAGGTCAGTACCTTAATGAATTCGAAACCGATTCAGCAATAATTTACCGTCCGTCTGCTTTCTCCTTTGAATCAATGGTAATCTCGGGGAACTCGTGGAACACGACCGGCAAAAGTATTGCAGGATTCGATTTTTCAAGGACCGACGGGAGGGATGTCAATGCATATATTGAGGGAAACACCGGATCGGAAGACAAAAAACCGGCTTGCGAGATCACTGTTGCAGATAATTCGGCATCTTTCACATGTCAATATCCAAATACATGGTATAAAGCCAACTGGGTTAATACTTCCTCCACTTCAGTAAGCTGGCTGATCCAGAATAACCAGATCACTTACCTGCCCCGGAAGTCACGGAATGTTGTGGTGACTATAACAGGCAATATTTCAGTTAACAGCAACAACCGCGTGCTGACCCTTTCCCTTGTTAAAAACAGCAATGGAAACATCCGCTTTGGCGAGACAAACCTCAGGATTACGGTAGCCAACCAGCCTTTTCAGTTCGCTACTGTTGCGTATCTGAAGGACGTTGCGGTGGACGACTATTTTGAACTCTTTTTCTCTTCAAGAAATTGGGGTGATGTTCTTACTATCCAGGACATTAACTGGGTGGTTACTTCCTTATAAAAAGAATAGCAGGAAAACTAATCCGATCAGATGTGAAGAAGCAACCTGGCATGAAAAATTATTACCGGCTGATACTGTACTGGAGTCTTGCATTCCTTACCGGACCGGTAACTACAGGCCAGGATATAATTGTTTCAGAAGGCACTACAATTACTCTGTCAGGCACTAGTGTGATGATTAAAGGTATTTTGAAAAATAACGGAACGATCATTTCAGACGGGGGCCTTACCCTTCTTTCTGACCAGGACGGGACCTCGCTGATCGACGGATCCGGGACAGGCGTGATCAACGGTGAAATAGTCATGCAACGTTGGTTTGACAGGGCCTTTGGATACAATTATATTAGTTCTCCGTTTTTATCGGCAAATGTAAGTGAACTTGCCGATGATATTGATCTGGAAGATCCGTTCCCTGCACTTTACCGCTATGATGAGTTTCGGTCCACCTCGGGCTGGGTAACGTATAACGATCCTGCCGGGACACTTGTCCCGTTAAGCGGATATTCTGCAAATCTTGGATTCATGGACCATCCCGTGACAGTGGATTTAAAAGGAGTTATGAATAATGGCGCCTTATCGGTGACCCTTTACAATCACAATAAAACCTATACTGAAGGATTCAACCTTGTGGGTAATCCGTATCCCTCACCAATAGACTGGGATGCAGGGGAAGGATGGACCAGGACGAATATGGACAATGCAGTATATTATTTCAGGGCTGGCGAAACTGATCCTTATGGCGGCACCTATGCCGCTTATATGAACGGGTTGTCGAGCGACGGGATTGTAAACAACATAATTCCGTCGATGCAGGGTTTCTTTGTTCACGTTTCAGACGGTGCATGGCCGGTGA
>JAVEXG010000016.1:0-39084 GCA_034004115.1 Bacteroidales bacterium
CTCTTGTGAGAGCGCATATCACCGGATTTGAGATGGCTTTCGATATTTCCACCACCGACCTGAAATCGCCCGGGCTGGAAATCGGGAAGCCCGATTCAATGACGTCGACTCCCAGGGCTTCAAGAGCCCTGGCCACCTGAATCTTCTCAACTGTATTCAGCTGGCATCCGGGCACCTGTTCTCCGTCACGGAGGGTCGTGTCGAAGATGTATACTTTTTCTTCCATCATTAGTTGGTTTTATTTATTTCTTATTTCTTTTCCGGCCTTAACTTTCTTACCGCAGCACCTGTCTTCCACAGTTCGGAGTTTCCAAGCTCAGCCAGCTCAGCGTTAAGGAGTTCCTTGTAATTCGGCATTCCGGTCGACTGCAGCACCCTGACGCACTCTTCACCCGATTTTACTTTGTTGTAAAGATCCTTGAAGACCGGAAGGGTTGCCTCCATGAACTTCGGACGCCAGTCGAGCGCACCACGCTGGGCAGTGGCACTGCAGTTCGAGTACATCCAGTCCATTCCTTTTTCATCGACGAGCCTGATAAGGCTCTGCGTCAGCTCTTCAACAGTTTCATTAAAGGCTTCGGAAGGAGAATGACCGTTTTCGCGAAGCACCCGGTACTGGGCATCCATTATACCTGCAAGCGCTCCCATGAGAACTCCACGCTCACCCGTAAGGTCGGAAAAGACCTCCTTTTCGAAAGTGGTGGGGAAGAGATATCCCGATCCGATAACTATGCCGAGTGCAAGAATACGGTCGGTTGCCCTGCCGGTGAAATCCTGGAAGACCGAAAAGCTTGAGTTGATGCCTGTTCCTGCCAGGAAGTTCCTCCTTACACTTGTGCCGGAACCTTTTGGTGCACAGAGTATGACATCAATATTCTCCGGCGGGATTACTCCCGTGTGCTCCTTGTATGTTATTGAGAAACCGTGCGAGAAATAAAGGGCATCTCCCTCCTTCAGGCATGGCTTGATTCTCGGCCAAAGTATCCTCTGCGCTGCATCCGACACCAGGTATTGGATGATGGTGGCCTTTTTTGCTGCTTCATCGACATCAAATAGATTCTTCCCCGGAACAAAGCCGTCAGCTACCGCCTTGTCCCAGTCGGCCTTGAATTCCGGAGCCTGGCCTATGATTACATTTACACCGTTGTCCTTCATGTTAAGAGCCTGTGCCGGTCCCTGTACACCGTAGCCTATTACGGCTATGGTTTCATTCTTAAGTACTTCGCGTGCCTTTTCCAGAGTGAATTCTTCCCTTGTTACAACATCCTCAAGGATTCCGCCAAAATCGATTTTTGCCATGGTATTAGTTTTTGTAGGTTTATGTTATATGCGTTTTATTCTTTTATTTCTTGTTTTCTTATCCGTGCATTCCCAATGCCTTTAGTTATATGAATCATATTCGTCGGGCTTCTGCTGATTTGCCTGATCCATCTCCTCAAGATAGGCATGAAGCTCCTTGACCTGCCTTGTTATGGCAACCCTGCCCGACCTTACAAACTGCAGAACACCGCAAGGCTCAAGAAGATGAAGCAGATCGTTTATCTGAGTCTTGTGCCCTGTCCGTTCAATAACCATGAACTCGGGGTGAACCTCAAGAATGCGTGCGTTATGGTCGCGGACAATGCGGTCGATAAGGTTGCCTGACATAAGGCCCTTGGTCCTGACTTTATATAGTGCCAGTTCCTGGTAAATTATCTCATCCGAGGTGTGTACAAAGACCTTCAGCACTTCAACTATCTTCTGAATCTGCTTTACTACCTTCTGAACCATCTCAGGGGTTGTCCTGACAACAAGCGTGAGAATCTTCACTCCCTTTACTGCAGATTCTGAGGCCGTTATGCTTTCAATGTTTATCTGCCTTCTCGTAAGGATGATTGTTATCTGGTTCGTTATCCCTATATGATCTTCCGAAAAGATTGAGATCGTAAATTCCTGTGTGTTCATATTGAATGTTTTACTTCTTTTTGTTTATGGTCTCTTCGCCCTGAGCCCTGTGCCCTGCGCCCTGCGCCCACCGCCCTGCTTTCAGGGCATACTATTTATAAGTAAGTGTTACTTCTGAAACCGAAGCCCCCGGTTCAATCATCGGAAGTACGTTGGCTTCCTTCTCGATCCTGACATCCAGTATATAAGGTCCCTTTGAATCAAGCATTTCCCTGAGTGAATCTTTTAGTTCCTCTCTGTCTGACACAGTTTTTGCCGGGATGCCGTACCCGCCTGCTATAGTTACAAAATCAGGATTAACCAGTTCTGTGGATGCGTATCGCTTGTCGAAGAACATGTCCTGCCATTGCCTCACCATGCCAAGGAATCCGTTGTTAAGAATGATCAGTTTGACAGCCACCTTGTACTGAAGGATTGTTCCGAGTTCCTGGATTGTCATCTGGAATCCTCCGTCGCCGATGAAAGCAACGACCTGCTTGCCGGGATTTCCTATCTTGGCCCCGATGGCTGCCGGCAGACCAAATCCCATTGTTCCCATTCCTCCTGATGTTACGAGGCTGTTGGGACTCGAAAACTTGAAATAGCGCGCAACCGACATCTGGTTCTGGCCTACATCGGTTATCGCAATTGCGTTGCCCCCGGTGAGTTCCGAAACGAGCCTTACCACTTCTCCCATCTTTATGTTTCCTTTTCCGGGCATCGTTTCAGGCTTGATTACCTTTTCGTTTTCGGTCTTGTCGAGGATCCGGAATTCCCTTATCCAGTTCTCATGATTCTTTTCGTGAACCATAGGGATCAGGTGTTTCAGTACCTCACGTGCATCATTGTTAATTTCCAGATCAACCGTAACATTCTTGTTGATCTCTGCATCATCTATCTCGATATGTATGATCCTTGCGTTTTTTGCATATTTCTTCAGGTTGCCCGTTACCCTGTCGTCGAAGCGCATTCCGATGGCAATGATCAGATCGGCTTCGTTTGTAAGGAGGTTGGGAGCGTAATTCCCGTGCATACCCAGGTAGCCTGCGTAGAGACGGTGAGCTGAGGGAAAGGCTGAAAGGCCGAGCAGAGTCATTGCCACCGGAATCCCGGTCTTCTCTGCAAACTGCAGAAGCTCATTTTCCGCCTTCGAGATGAGAACTCCGTGTCCGGCAAGAATAAGAGGCTTTTCAGCATGGTTGATCATTATTGCCGCTGATTCGATGGCTCTTGTGCGCAATGGGAGCGTGGGATTATAACTTCTCAGGTAATTACATTTTTTATACCTGTACTCAAGCTTTTCGAACTGTGCATCCTTTGTGATGTCAATAAGCACAGGTCCGGGCCTGCCGGAACACGCTATGAAAAACGCTTTTGCAAGTGTCTCCGGAATATCCTGGGCTTTCTTTACCTGGGCATTCCATTTGGTAACAGGCATTGAAACACCTATAATGTCGGTTTCCTGGAAAGCGTCAGTCCCGATCAGATTTGAGACAACCTGTGCAGTGACGAATACCATCGGGACGGAGTCGAGGTAGGCATTGGCAATGCCTGTTATCAGATTTGTAGCTCCGGGTCCGGATGTTGCAAAGCAAATTCCGGGTTTCCCCGTTACCATTGCATATGCCTGTGCGGCATGAGCTGCACCCTGCTCATGACGTGTCAGAATATGGTGAAGCTTGTCCTGATAATCAAGAAGTTTGTCGTACACTGGCATGATTGCTCCGCCGGGATAACCGAAAATTGTATCTGCCCCTTCCTCGACCAGCACCCTGAGAATAGCCTCGGCACCGGTAATAATCTCATGTCCGTTAGTGTTTTCAGCAACCTTTTCTTTTTCTTTCTTTGTCTTCATCTGACTCAAATTATCTTAATAAATGTATCTCCTGTATTCACCCGTGGTCTTCAACTCACTATCCTGACTGCTCCCTTGTCAGCGGAACTTACCATTTTAGCATAGGCCCTGAGTGAAGACGGGACTTCCCGTTTCCTTCCGGCCGGATTAAATGCGTCTGAGCCTCTTGATTTTTCCTTGTTGAATCGCAGTTCAAGTTCATCATCGGCCAGGATGACATTGATTTTTCTTGACGTGACATCTATTTCAATTATATCGCCGTTACGGATGAGTGCAATTTCCCCGCCGGCAGCAGCTTCAGGCGATAAGTGCCCGACTGACAGTCCGGAGGTTCCTCCTGAAAACCTGCCGTCGGTTATCAGGGCACATTTCTTGTCGAGCAATTTTGATTTCAGGTAAGATGTAGGGTAGAGCATCTCCTGCATCCCCGGCCCGCCTTTGGGTCCCTCATATCTTATGACAACGGCATCGCCCTGCTTCACTGATCCTCCCAGTATTCCTTCCACTGCTTCTTCCTGTGATTCAAAAACTACGGCAGGTCCACTGAACTTCAGTAGTGTGGAGTCGATCCCGGCAGTCTTGACTATGCATCCGCATCTGGCAATATTACCGTAAAGTACGGCGAGGCCGCCATCGCGGTTGTAGGCATTTTCAGTGTTCCTTATACAGCCGTTGACCCTGTCGGCATCCGGCCTGTCATAATAGGTGCTGTGAGAACCCATTTCAATGCTCCTTTTATTTGAGGGAGCACTGAGCCAGAAATCCCACGCCTCAGGTTTTATTTTACTGCTCATAACGTCCCAGTCGGCAATTGCTTCATGAAGGGTGGGGTAGTCGAGGCGTCCTGCTGAAGCGTCAATCAGATTATTACGTTCCAGTTCGCCCATTATCGACAGTATACCGCCTGCCCGGTTGACGTCCTGAACGTGATACCTGGAGCTTGGGGCCACTTTGCATATGTTGGGTATACGGCGCGACAGTTCATCAATGTCCTTCATTGTGAAATCCACTCCCGCTTCATGTGCCACTGCCAGAAGGTGAAGCACTGTGTTTGTCGACCCGCCCATGGCAATGTCGAGCGACATGGCGTTAAGGAATGCCTTCTTTGTTGCTATCGACCTGGGAAGGACGCTGGTGTCGCCTTCGTAGTAATATTTCTTTGCAAGACCGACAATCAGACTTGCAGCCTTTTCGAATAACTTCAGCCTGTTTGAATGAGTGGCAATCACGGTTCCGTTTCCCGGCAATGCCATCCCAAGCGCTTCAACAAGGCAGTTCATCGAGTTGGCAGTGAACATTCCCGAACAGGAGCCGCAAGTAGGGCAGGCAGCCAGTTCCATTTCCCGAAGATCGCGGTCGGTTACCGATTCGTCGGCTGCCGACACCATCGCATCAATAAGATCAATATCCCTGTTCCTGTAATTTCCGGCTTCCATCGGACCTCCTGAGACAAACAGTGCCGGGATGTTGAGCCGCATGGCGGCCATAAGCATCCCGGGAGTGATCTTGTCGCAGTTGCTTATGCAGATCATTGCATCGGCCCGATGGGCATTGCAGACATATTCAACGCTGTCGGCTATCAGTTCGCGCGAGGGGAGGGAATAAAGCATTCCTTCATGGCCCATGGCAATCCCGTCATCGATGGCAATTGTGTTGAACTCGGCTGCAAAGAAGCCCTGATTCTCAATCTCCTTCTTTATAGTCTGGCCAATGCTGTGAAGATGGACATGCCCGGGAACGAACTGGGAAAAGGAATTCACAATTGCAATAACGGGCTTTCCGAATTGTTCCTCTTTCATCCCGTTTGCCCTCCAGAGGCTCCTGGCACCTGCCATGTTCCTTCCGGTTACCGTTCTTGAACTTCTAAGCTGAATCTTCATAATAAAACCATTTTAAAAAAAAAGCTTCCCGGTTGATCCGGAAAGCTTCATATACCTGTATCGATACATATTATTCCCGGATCATCTGCCAATGGCAAGAATGAGGATAAGGACGAGGGCAATAATATGTATGAAAGATTTACTCACTGTTTTCTTTAAAATTGATTGACAAAAGTATTTAAATTTTTAATATATCAAATAAAAAGAGCATTTTTTATTTATTTTTTGTATCATTTGTTACAATTAATCAAACCATATCACCGGATTTCTGACAGGAAGATTTCTTATAACTTCTTCATTTGCCGGGAAATGATCAAGCTTTTTCCAGGTTTTAAACCACGTGCGGATTCCAAAACTGCTTGCTCCGAACACGAGGAAGGGATGTGCCACGGGCCAGTCATCCCAATACATAACATCCTTGTTGTAAGTCCATCTGGTTTTATTAGCAACATAGGGATAAAGGAATTCAATCCCTTTCCGGAGCGATTTGCCGTCAGGAGTCTGATAAAGGATAAGGTCGTTATTTTTGTCCGAAAGTATAAGGCAAACCATCGTCATGGCATCGAGATTGAATAATGAATAGCCATATGGCTTGGTCCGTTTCAATTCAAGCGGGAAACTGCCGTCAGCAGCCATCTGGCCTGGAAGCAGTATTTCCATGTACCTGTTTCTGCAGAATTCAAGGATCTTTTCATCTCCTGTCAGCCTTGCAAATGCTGCCACCTGCATTACCCAGCATGTAGCATGATTGTTCTTTGTATTCATCTCATCAATGCTGTACTGATGGGTCATCAGCCATCCGAGATACGAGGTGAACCATGATTTTATAGCATCAAGGAGTTTTTCGTCAACGCACCCTGCCTTCTCCATTGCCAGTATCGACTGTGCAATTTCAATCAGGTGAATTGTATCAATTATTCCTGTCCCTCTGCCCGTGTATCTTCCTTTAATTGCCTGAGCGTAGAGAAGGGATGGATTCATCAGGGTAGCTGTGTCGGCAAACCAGGCAGTCAGGTGGAGAAAAGCCTGCTTTACGTATTTTTCGTCTCCTGTGATTTTGTAGGCCGATGCCAGCAAGCCAGTGATCTGGCTCAGGCGGATCATCACTTTCCTGTGTTCTGTAAAATTACCCGGATTTGACATCCCGTCGCGCTGGATATAGGGTCTCCCGGGATTTTCCGGGTCAGGCCACCAGTAATCTCCCTCCGAGTAAAAATCATGAATCCCCCCGGCGCTCCGGTCACAGTAAAATGATGTAATTGTCACCGGCTTTTCATAAAGGACTTTGTCAGCACGGGCAATTATTTCAGTCCTGAGAACCCTTATTGCCTTTCGTCTTATAGCAGTATCGGAACATATTCCTTCAAATGGAATAAGTATAACCAATACTAAAAAAGCTGTGAATCTATTTGCCATTTAACTTCTTCGTCTCTTCGTCTCTCAGTCTCTTCGTCTCTCAGTCTCCTTCCCCCCTCACGCCTTCACGCCTCACACCTCACACCTATTTAAATTGCTTTACATACTCAAGGAAAGCTAGGGCGGCTCTGTCGAGGTTCTGAACCGAGCCTCCTCCTTCCAGAACTTCGCACATTTCGTATGTGATGTAGCCCTGATATCCGATTTCCTTAAGAGTATTTATAAAGGTACGGTAATCGAGAAATCCCTCACCGATTGGTACTGCCCTCATCTGTGATTCCTGCCTGACATAATTCGTATGGTCGGGTTCGTATGTATATCTAGGAAGTTCCTTATAGTCGGCTGTTGTGGTATGGACGATGTAAGGCTTCATTGTAAAAATAGCCTCCCTGATCTCTTCAGAGGTCAGTCCTTCAAGGGTGGGTGACCAGCAGTCGAAGGCAGCCTTTACGTTAGGCAGATTAATCTCATCAAGGAGCCATTTCATTGCATCGTGGTGGAGGGCAATGTCATGATGATTCTGAATCGCAAGGGTAATCCCGTACTTGGCAGCAAGCTTACCGGCAATCTGCAATCCTTCAACCACAAGTGCGTATTGTTTATCATACGGAACGCCGGGACGCTCGTAGCCCGTATAGACCCTCACCATGCCGGTTCCGAGATCGCGTGCCAGACGGGCCAGTTCGCCGATATAGGTAGCCTGGATCTCGACATTTGGTATACCTGCTTTGTCGACACCTGCAGTAAAATCGCAGTATCCGGCAAGGCAGACAAGATCAAGGCCAAGCTCACTGATCCTTGCCCTTAGCTTCTGCCGGGCTGATTCGTCATAATCAAGGACGGAGACGTGGGGCCGCTTTGCGGCAAGCATCACTCCGTCGTATCCAAGTTCCTTTGCTTTTAAAAGGAATTCGTCGACAGTAAGTGTTGCCTGCCCGCGCCAGATTCCCATATAACTTACAGAATGAAGGCAGGTCCTGACCTTGAAATCGGCCGGATTACCGGTAGGTATCTTCTGACCGGAAGAAGTGAAAGCTATCAGCAAAAGTGAGAACAATGTAAGTGCAGGCTTTTTCATGGTGAGGTTATTAAATTGTCAATGAGTCGAATAAAAGTAAAAAATTTTTCCTATTTTTACAGCCTTTAACCTTAAATCTGTTTATACATCCTCTACGCCCTGTTTAAAAAGGGAATATAAAATCCTGAAAGCTATAATTTAATATTAACTCAAATATAATCAGATGAAAAAAAGAACTCTTATCACTGTTGTTATGTTGTTCGCTGTAAGTGCCTTTGTGCTTGTGAATTTCAGTTCATGCAAGCCTGCCGGGAAGAATATCGGACTTCAGCTTTACTCGATCCGCGATTCAATTAATAATGATGTACCTGCTGCCATCGCCAAGGTTGCAGACATGGGATACACCTTTGTTGAGCCTGCCGGTTACCGCGACGGTAAATTTTACGGAATGGACCCGGTTGAATTCAAGGCCCTTTGTGAGAAAAACGGTATGCACGTCCTTAGCTCACATACAAGCCACGATCTTCCCGATTCGACAAATTATGAAGAAACAATGGCCTGGTGGGATCAGTGCATCGATGCACACGTTGCAGCAGGGGCTAAATACATCGTTCAGCCTTCAATGGGGCGTTCAGCTTATGAAAGTATTGAGAACATTGGCAAGTGGTGCGCTTACTTCAATGAAGTAGGGGAAAAATGTAACGCAAAAGGAATCAGGTTCGGGTATCATAATCATTCAAATGAATTTACCACCGTTTTCGGTGATACTATATTGTATGACTTCATGCTTCAGAACACCGATCCTGCAAAAGTCATGTTCCAGCTTGACCTGTACTGGTGTGTTGAAGGCGGGAAAAATCCTGTCGATTATTTCAACAAGTATCCCGGTCGTTTTGAACTGTGGCACATAAAGGATAAGGAAGAAATCGGAGCAAGCGGAATGATGGATTTTGCTTCAATCTGGGCAGCCCGTGATGTTTCAGGAATGAAATACGGGATCGTCGAAGTGGAAAAATACAATTTCGATCAGTTCACAAGCTGCGCGAAGAGCTACGAATTTCTTAACAACGCCGAATATATTGTAATGCCGCTCTGACAAAAGCAGTTGACGCGTTGACGGAATAGAAAGATTTAAATTTGAACCGGTTGCAGAGTTGAATTGCAACCGGTTTTCTTTTTAAGAAGACAGAAGAAGAAGTTTCTCGCAGATTTCCGCAGAGAAAAAACGCAGATAAGCACAGATGAAAACCGGGAGCCGCATGCCGTATACCGGATCACGCAACCTGGGGACACCGGATTCCCATTAATAAATCAAACCAGTATGGATTTCGCAAGACTTTTTTTCCTATTTTTAGTACGTCATAAAAAATCCATCCATGAGAATAAGCCTGTCGTTACTGCTGTTTGCTTGTTTAGTCTTTTCAGGATGCCAGAGCAGGTATTATTCTGAAAATGATTTCGGGTCGCTGGCGAAAATCGATTCCCATGTTCACATAAACGGCAATACGGGATATTTTGAAGAGGTTGCGGCAGAAGACAATTTCATTCTTCTTACCCTGGGTGTTGACCATGGCGATTCTGCCAATATAAGCCGGCAACATGAAAGCGCAGTATATTCGGTTGAAAACCATCCGGGCAGGGTGTTCTACGGACCTACCTTCCTTTTTGACACTGCTGCATGGGGTACTCCCGAATGGAGCAGTAAAATCATAGCCGGCCTGGAGAAGGATCTTTCCCGGGGCGGCATAACCGTGAAAATCTGGAAAAACATCGGAATGACTGTCCGCGACAGGTCCGGACATTTCATCATGGTCGACGATCCGGCCCTGGACCCGGTTATAGATTATATCAAGGGCAGGGGGCTGACAATAACAGGCCATCTTGGCGAACCACGCAATTGCTGGCTGCCGCTTGATCAGATGACAGTTTCGAGCGATAGCAGCTACTTTGCCCGTAATCCTCATTATCACATGTTTCTCCATCCGGAATATCCTTCGTACGAAGAACAGATAATTGCAAGGGATAACATGCTTGCAAGGCATCCCGATCTTACATTTATCGGATGCCACCTTGCAAGCCTCGAATGGAACGTTGATTCACTTGCAAAGCGGCTCGACAGGTTTCCGAATATGGCGGTAGATATGTCGGCCAGGATTTGCCACCTGCAGTACCAGTCGGCTCAGGACCTCAAGAGGGTAAGGGATTTCTGCATCAGGTATCAGGACAGGCTGCTTTACGGGACCGATGTGGGCGACAGCGGTAACTCCGATCCCGGCCGGTTCAAAAAAAGCATGCATGAAACCTGGATTGACGACTGGAAATATTTCACATCGGATGATGAAATGACCTCCGACAAATTCAGGGGTACATTCACCGGACTGAAGCTTCCTAAAGAGGTTGTGGACAAAATTTATAATAAGAATGCTGTTAAATGGTATAAACTTAACATATAATGGAAGATAAAATTAATTCGCGCAGGAACTTCCTGAAAAAGGCCGTTCTGGGAACAGCTGCAGTGATAAGTATCCCCGAAATCCTTTCGGCGGCAATGCCTCCTGCCAGAAAGATGAAGACAATTAAGCTCTCAAAGGATCAGACCATTCTTTTCCAGGGTGATTCAATTACCGACGCAGGCCGGAACCGGGAAGACACCGGATATAATTCTGCAAGAAACCTTGGATCGGGTTATCCAATGCTTGCAGGTGCCACCATGCTTAACAAGTATGAAGCCCTTAACCTCAGGATCTACAACAAGGGGATCTCGGGCAATAAGGTCTTCCAGCTTGCCGAGCGCTGGGACAAGGATTGCCTTGAACTCAAACCCGACGTCCTGAGTATTCTTATCGGCGTCAATGATATCTGGCATAAGCTAAACGGACAATATAACGGTACAAGCGAGATATACAAAAGGGATTACATCGCTCTTCTTGAGCGTACGTTGCAGGCATTGCCGGGCGTGAAATTAATTATTTGCGAACCTTTTGCAGTAAGGGGAGTCAAAGCTGTTGACGACAGCTGGTACCCTGAATTTTACGAATACCAGAAAGCCGCGGCAGAGATCGCTGCTCAGTTCAAAGCCATATTTATCCCCTTCCAGAAGGTGTTTGATGAGGCTGTAAAAAGAGCTCCCGGGGCATACTGGACAGGCGATGGTGTTCACCCCAGCCTGGCCGGTGCCCAGCTAATGAACAAGGCATGGATGAAGGCATTTGATTAAAACTATCTGAATATGAACAGAATTACACGACGGGGATTTATCCAGCGGAGCATCTCCGCTGGTATCGGCCTTACAGCAATCGGGATTTTGCCACGACTTCCGGAACTGCCAGCGGCAGATATGAGGTTTGGCCTGGTAACCTATCAGTGGGGTCGTGACTGGGATCTTCCTACCCTGATATCAATTTGCGAAAAGACGGGGTATCTCGGTGTTGAACTGCGAACCGAACATGCCCATAAGGTTGAAACAAACCTGACACCCCTTCAGCGTGCTGAGGTTAAAAAGAGATTTGCCGACAGTCCCGTCGAATGCCTGGGTTACGGGGCAAATTTCGAATACCACAGCCCCGATCCTGCTGTGCTGCGTAAGAATATTGATCAGACAAAGGAATACATAAAGCTGTGCCACGATATCGGAGCCACAGGAATCAAGGTGAAGCCAAATGATCTGCCTGCAGGTGTGCCGAAGGAAAAAACCCTCGGACAAATTGGTGTTTCACTGAACGAGGTGGGCAAATTCGCCCGGGAATACGGACAGCTGGTTAGAGTTGAGGTCCATGGTAATCACACCCAGGAGCTGCCGAATATGAAGGCAATCTTTGACAATGTAACCGAGCCAAATGTAAAAATGTGCTGGAACTGCAATGATCAGGATCTCCTTCCTCCCGGACTTGAAGGTAACTTCAACATGGTTAAGCATTGGTTCGGAGACACAGTTCATGTTCGTGAACTGAATGTGGGGGATTATCCCTACCAGGAGATGTTCAACCTTTTCAAGGGAATTAATTACAAGGGATGGATCCTTCTTGAAGCCCGCACCGAACCAGCCGACAGGATTGCCGCGATGAAAGAACAGATCCAAGTATTCAGGCAGATGACAAAGTAAACCCTAAACCCAACATACATGACCAACAGAAGAGATTTCATCAAGACAACCGCTGCCGGTGCAGCCGGGATTGCGATAGGAGGAATGAGCCTCAGCGCAAAATCCTATAACCAGGTGGCAGGATCAAATGACAGGATTATTATGGCTGTTGCCGGACTGCGAAGCAGGGGCCGCGACCATATTGGCAGCTGGTGCGCCCTGAAAGATAACCGGAACGTCCGGATCAAGACAATCTGTGACGTTGATAACCAGTTCTTTCCCCAGGCGGCAAAGCTGATCCTTGACAGATCGGGTGAAATAGCCGCAACAGAATCAGATATGCGCAGGGTGTTCGAGGACAAGGATATAGATGCGGTATCGTTTGGCTTGCCTAACCACTGGCACGCCCTGAGTGCTATCTGGGCCTGTCAGGCCGGTAAACATGTATATGCTGAAAAACCGGCCAGTCACAATCTCTGGGAGGGGAGGAAGATGGTTGAGGCGGCAAAGAAATACAATGTCAGGGTTCAGACTGGTTGTCAGAACCGGTCAATCGCCAACGTTATTGAAGCTATCAGATTTCTTCATACCGGAGGTATCGGAGAGGTCTATATGGCAAAAGGTCTCTGCTATAAACCCCGCGATTCATTCGGAATAGCACCCGACGGGAATCCTCCTGAAGGACTGAACTACGACATGTGGCTGGGTCCGGCGCCTTACCGCCCATACAACGAAAAAAGAGTTCATTACAACTGGCACTGGTTCTGGGATACCGGAAACGGCGACACAGGAAACCAGGGACCTCACCAGTTCGATATTGCCCGCTGGGGACTAAACAAAAATGAACACCCCGTCAAAATCATGTCAGCAGGCGGATTTTACGGGATTTCACCATCGGAATGTGAACAGGAAACTCCCAATACCCAGACATCGCTGTTTACTTACCAGGATGGGAAAATGCTTGAATTTGAAACAAGAGGAAGGTTTACAAATGCCGAGGGCGGACTTGGAATACGTATAGGGAATTTATTCTACGGTTCGGAAGGATATCTGGAAATTGACGGATCTACATGGAAAGCCTACCGCAAGAGGGAAAAGGAACCATTTGCAGGATCAGGAACAACATCGAAGGAGCCAGCCGATCCGACGTTCCTGGCAGCGCCCGGCGGAACGGAGCATTTTGCGAATTTCCTCGATGCAATCCGCTCTGGAAAGGACGAAACCCTTCACTGCAATATGCTCGAGGGACATATGTCCTCTTCCTTGCCGATTCTGGCAAATATTTCATACAAGCTTGGAAGAGAACTGACCTTCGATGGTGCAAACGAGCGCTTTGTAAAGAATAAGACTGCCGACAAAATGCTGACAAGGAGTTACAGGAAGCCCTACATTGTTCCTAAAACGGTTTAACAACTTTACAGACAAAATATTATTCATGGGAGAGCGCTGGCCCGTTTCAGAAACCATCCGGATTCTGGCAGGCAGGGTGATCTTTAGCATCCTGCTTGCCGTTACACTTTGCATGAATCCAGTTCTTGCTCAGGATCAGACCGATGTGGTCAGGGGCAAATGGCTTATGCATTACGACCTTTCAAACTCCCTTTATAAACATCTGACAGGTCAGGCAGTCGATCTTTTGATTAAACGTACTGAAGCAGTTTCAGCGATCCGGACTCCTTCAGGCTGGATGGAGAGACAGCAATTCATTGAGGATGCTCTTTCCCGGATAATGGGACCCTTTCCTGAAAAGACTCCTCTCAATGCGAAGGTGGTCAGGGTGATAAAGAAAGAGAATTACAGGATAGAACATGTAATTTTCGAATCACAGCCTGGCTTTTTTGTCACATCTTCACTGTTCATTCCTGACGGAGTAAAAAAGGACAGGAAGACTCCGGCAGTAATTTACTGCAGCGGCCATTCAGAAGAAGGGTACAGGAGCAAGGTGTATCTGCATGTTATTCTTAACCTTGTGAAAAAGGGCTTCATTGTCTTAGCTTTCGATCCTGTAGGACAGGGTGAGAGGCTCGAATATTATGATCCTGAAACAGGCCTTTCGTCTGTGGGAGGACCGACAAGGGAGCACTCCTATCCGGGGGCGCAGGCTTTTATTTCGGGAAGCTCCCAGGCTTACCATATGGTCTGGGACGGGATCAGGGCAGTCGATTACCTTCTTGAACGGAAAGAAATCGATCCCGCCAGGATAGGGATAACCGGTCGTTCGGGAGGAGGCACCCAGTCGGCATATATTGCGGCTTTCGACAAGCGCATCCATGCTGCCGCTCCCGAAAACTATATTACCAACTATACAAGACTGCTTCAGAGCATCGGTCCGCAGGATGCCGAACAGAACCTTTTCAACCTGATTTCTGCAGGTCTGGATCATCCCGACTTTCTTATAGTCAGAGCCCCAAAACCGGCCCTGATGATTACAACCTCGGAGGATATGTTCAGTATTCAGGGTGCTGTTGAAACTGAAAGGGAGGTCTCGGCTGTATACAAGGCTCTGGGGCATGAAGAAAACTTCAGCAGGGTTGAGGACGACGCAGGTCATGCCTCCACAATGAAAAACCGTGAGGCAATGTACGCTTTCTTTCAGCAGCATCTGGGTCAACCGGGCGACTCTGCCGATGAAACAGTGCAGCTTCCTTTACCTGAAGAAATGCTTGTAACGGCAACGGGTCAGGTATCCTCTTCATTGAGGTCACATACCGTTTTCAGTCTCAACAGGGAAATATCGGAGACAAAACTGAGGGAAGTCGGAGAATTGAGGGAAAACTCACCCGAATTCACAAAAACAGCGGTAAACTCAGCTATAAGGCTTTCAGGTTATATCGAACCGGTGAATGTTGAAAAACCTGTTTTTACCGGAAGGATTATCAGGGAGGGATATGTTGTGGAGAAATATTTCGTAAGGGGAGAAGGCGACTATGTAATTCCTTACCTGTTGTTCAGGCCTGAACGGAATTCAGGTGTATACCTGGTTTATCTTCATCCCGACGGAAAAAAGGCAGAATCTTCCCCTGGAGGAGAAATAGAGAAGTTTGTAAAGAACGGTTATATTGTCATGGCTCCTGACCTGCCGGGAACCGGCGAGGCCCGGTCGGATACCTTCAGGGGTGATGCTTATTTTGACGGAGTGTCTCATAACCTCTGGTACCTGTCGATGCTGACAGGCCGGAGCATTACCGGTATACTCGCCGGCGACATTGCGAGACTGGCCGCAGTGATTAAATCTCAGGACAATAAGGCCGTTATCTGCGGATTTGCCTTAAAAGAAATGGGAATTCCAATGGTGCATTCTGCTGCATTCACAGGAGCTTTTGAGTCGGTTACGCTGGTTGAGCCGCTGGCATCGTTCAGTTCAATAGTGATGAACAGGTTCTATAACCATAAATACATTCCTTTTGCAGTGCCGGGATCCCTGATGGAGTACGACCTGCCTGACCTGGCTGCATCACTGGCGCCGTCAAGACTCATAATAGCCGGGATGGTTGACGGGAACGGAAAGCGTGATGATAAAGAGGGTATCATAAAAGCAGGAGAGATAATCGGAAAAGGTTATGTCCGGAATAGAGTACCGGAGATGCTACAGATTACTGAAGACATTCAGGAAGAGAACCTGTACCGGATGTGGCATAATAATAAATAGGTATAAATGATCAATCATATAAATGACACAGATTATGAAAAATCAGTTTAAGCGGCGCGATTTTGTTAAAACAGTATCAGCCGGTGTGGCAGGTCTTGGGCTGATGAATAAGACCTTCGCCATAAATTTTCAGAATCAGAATAAGGTGCAGGCCGGACGCAGGGTTGGGATAATCGGTCTCGACACCTCACATGCCACTGCTTTCACCAAGGCGCTTAATGAGGCGTCGGCAGGACCTGAGTTTGGCGGCTATAAAATTACAGCTGCTTATCCCAGGGGAAGCAGCGAAATAAAATCGAGCTACGACAGGATCCCGGGTTATACGGAAGAGGTAAAGAAGTCGGGAGTTGAAATTGCCGGCTCAATAGAAGAACTTCTTAACAAATGTGATGTGGTGCTCCTGGAAACAAACGACGGCAGGCTTCACCTCGAACAGGCTCTGCAGGTTATGAAGGCGGGAAAACTCATGTTCATTGACAAGCCAATTGCTGCTTCACTTGCCGATGCTATTGCGATCTTCAATGCTGCCGCTCATTATAACCTGCCTGTTTTCTCCTCCTCATCCCTCAGATACAGCACGGGCGCTGCCGAAATAAAAGGCGGTTCAATAGGCAGGGTGCTTGGAGCAGATACCTACAGCCCCGCCACACTCGAAAGGACTCATCCGGATCTGTTCTGGTACGGAATTCATGGCGTTGAGACTCTCTATACCGTGATGGGTACCGGCTGCAAAAGTGTTTCGGGAATTTTCACCGATGATGCCGACTTTGTGACAGGCTTCTGGAAGGATAACAGGATAGGAACATTCAGAGGGATTAGAAAAGGCAAAACCGATTACGGAGGGACAGCCTTTGGTGAAAAGGGGATTGCCCAGGTTGGCGGATACAACGGCTATAATTCCCTTCTGGCAGAGATAATTAAATTCTTCCAGTCTGGAACTGCACCGGTAGCCCCTGAAGAAACAATAGAAATATTTGCATTTCTGTCTGCAGCATACGAAAGCAAAAAGCTGAACGGAGAACCTGTTCTAATCGACAGCGTAATAAAGGAGGCCGAACACGAAGCGACTGCAAAAATGAGAAACCATAGCTGGTGATTGAATCTCTTTTGGTTCAAAAATGATTTTTATGCCGTCCTCCGGATAGGGAACCATTAAATATATGCTGTTATTCAGGTTTTTTAAGAACATTTAACAAAAGTGATTTACTAATTCAGCTATCTTTAAACATCCTAAACCTAAACTCATTGATCATGGCAAACAAAGTAACAAGACTTGATTTCCTGAAAACGGCCGGATTAGCCACCACAGGGGCTGTATTCGGAGCCAGGGCAGCAGCATCGCCCGGACCGGCAAACGGACCGTTAATCTCACCTCCAAAACCCTCGAAAAAAGTTAACCTGGCTCTTATCGGAATAGCCTACCAGGGCGGATCCGATGCAAGACAGTTCATAAATTCGGGACTTGCAAACATAGTGGCAGTCTGTGATGTGGACCTCGATTCGAAGGGTGCACAGGAAACCATTAAGCTTGTCCCGAAAGCCAAACAGTTCAGGGACTTCCGGGTGATGTTCGACAAGATGGCCGGAGATATTGACGCCGTTCAGGTTGCAATACCCGACTTTGCTCATTTCCCGGTTTGCATGGCTGCAATGCAGCTTGGCAAAAGCGTGTTTGTTGAAAAACCAATGGCACGTACTTTTCTTGAAGCCGAAATAATGGCCCAGATGGCTGAGAAAAATCCGAAAATTGTTACCCAGGTCGGGAACCAGGGTCATTCGGGTGAGAACTACTTCCAGTTCAAGGCATGGAAGGAAGCTGGCATAATCAAAGATGTGACATCAGTGACTGCCTTTATGAACGGAAGCCGCAGATGGCATCCCTACGATCCCAACATTACAAAGTTCCCTGAACTTCAGCCGCTGCCTGCCGGTATGACCGATAAGGACTGGGATACATGGCTTACAACAGCAGCATACCATGATTTCAATGAGAAATATCACCCCGGCAACTGGAGAGGCTGGTACGACTTTGGTCTCGGAGCTCTGGGCGACTGGGGTGCCCACATCCTCGACACAATTCACGAATTCCTCGATCTTGGCCTTCCCTATGAAATTGAGCCGGTACATGTGAAGAATCCGAATGACTTTTTCTTCCCGCTTGAGTCAACAATAAAATTCCGTTTCCCGAGCCGCGGCGATATGCCGCCTGTAGATATTACATGGTACGACGGGGTGGAGAACCTTCCTCCTCTTCCAGAAGGCTTTGATACGGTTACTGCCACGGTTGACAACACAATTCCACCTCCCGGAGGAGTACCACAGCAGGCCAGACCACCTCAGGCAGCAGGAAGGGCACCAAGACGCCAGAACGCGGGTAAGGTAATTTACAGCAAGGAACTGACCTTCAAGGGCGGAACCCACTCAGCACCTCTGTTTATCATTCCTGCCGACAAGGCTAAGGAAATGGAATCCAGACTGCCGAAATATCCCGAGAGTCCGTCGGATCATTATGTCAATTTCCTGAAAGCCTGCCAGGGCCTGGAAAAGACCCGCTCACCGTTCCAGACATTCGCACCGCTGGCCCAGTTGTTCTCTCTTGGAATAATTGCCATCCGCAGAGGTCAGAAACTGATCTTCAACAGGGACACCAAGGAAATTATGAACGACCCGTTTGCAAATGCCATGCTCACCGACAGACCTCCGCGCAAAGGCTGGGAGAGCTATTACAAAATCTGATAATTGTCTATTTTACAAGAATAAATGCCGCCGGTTTTGCCGGCGGCATTTTCATGAAATGAGAATAATATTACTTGCCCTGCTGACAGTCTGCCTGTCATTCTTTAACCTCAGCGCACAAAACCGCTGGAACCTCGAAAATGACGGAAGCATCTCCTGGAATGTCAGGCCAGGAACTGCCCACTCCGACAATATTGAAATGAGCGGCAGATTCATATCCCTCATCGCAACCTACGGTACCGATGGGAACGGGAAGCTGACAGTGTCAAGGCAGCTTGTTTTCCCGATGCTGAGGACAGTTCCGAACGACACCCACGCCAGCACAATATACACGTTTGGATCCGAAGCCACACCTGTAATACGGATAAATAACCGCATTATCAGCGAGCAGGTTAAACGGTTTCTGATAAGGGGGATGGTGATTATTGAAAGCAGCAATGGGAATGGTATTGACATCAGAAGGGAATTGTTCCCGTCAACCGACAAGCCGGCAGCATTTGAAAGGTATACACTTACAAACAACACCCGGCAGGCGATCACTGTCGATGTGGAAAACTTTGAGAAGCACACGCTGAGTCACCCGCAGAAGAGTGTTTATGGAGTATATGAAATCTCGGCAAGATCTACCGGATCGGGTATTTATTCACTTGGTGCCGGAGAAAGCCTGGTATTCGGCGTGGTTTTTTCCGGCCGTATTCTTCCAGAAGAGCCCCTGCAGTTTGATTTGGACGGGGAACTGGCTCAAAGGCGGCAATTCGTGGATCTTATTTTTGGAAATATTACATTCAGATCTCCCGATCCGGTCCTTGACAGAATGTTTGACTTTGCAAAGATAAGGGCGATGGAGAGCCTCTATGAAACCAGGGGAGGACTGGTCCATAGCCCGGGAGGCGCTTCATACTATGCTGCTATCTGGGCAAACGATCAGGCTGAATATGCCAATCCTTTCTTTGCCTATACCGGTTATGATGATGCAATTGAGGCATCGATGGTTTCGTGGAGGTGGTTTGCACGGTACATGAACCCCGACTATAAACCGATACCCAGTTCAATCATTGCTGAGGGGAAGGATTTCTGGAACGGTGCCGGAGACAGGGGTGACCAGGCAATGATTGCCTACGGAGCGTCAAGATTTGCACTGGCACTTGGGGACAGAAAAAGCGCCGAAGAGATCTGGCCTCTGATAGAATGGTGCCTGGAATACTGCAATAGAAAACTGAACATCGCCGGAGTGGTGGAATCGGACAGCGATGAGCTCGAAGGCAGATTCCCTGCCGGAAAAGCAAATCTCTGCACATCATCGCTCTATTATGATGCCCTGATCTCAGCGTCAGGCCTTGGACGTGAATTAGGCAAACCATCACGGCTTGTTGCCGGTTATGCAAGGATGGCAAAAGAGTTGAAGAAGAATATCGAAAATTATTTCGGGGCCGATATGGATGGATTCCGCACTTACCGCTACTATGACGGGAACGATGTGCTTCGATCGTGGATATGCATCCCACTCACTGCCGGAATATTCGACAGGGCAGAGGGAACAATTGACGCCCTTTTTTCACCGAAATTATGGACCGACCAGGGTCTGCTTACACAAGCCGGAACAAGTACATTCTGGGACAGGTCAACACTTTACGGACTTCGCGGGGTATTTGCTGCCGGTGCTATTGACAGGGGCCTCACGTTCTTTTCGGATTATTCCCGCAGACGTCTCCTTGGAGATCATGTCCCTTACGCGGTGGAGGCATGGCCCGAAGGCAATCAGCGCCACCTGTCGGCCGAAAGCGCTCTGTACTGCCGTGTGGTGACCGAGGGAATTTTCGGCTTCAGACCCACTGGTTTGAATGCTTTTACAATTATGCCTCAGTTACCAGCGGCCTGGAATGAAATGGCCTTGAATAGTATTGTAGCTTTCGGTGGTAAGAAGATTGATATTACCGTGAAGCGTTCTGGTGAAAAAATAAAGGTAACAATTACATCAGACGGAAGAATAGTTAAAAATGTCCAGGTGGCAAACGGAAGTATAGTTGAAATTAAATTATAATGATTTAAGCAAACAGCTTACATCCCTGCGCCAAGCCTTCGCTGAAGCTACGGCTTACGAAGCCTGTGCTCTGCGCCCTGTGCACTGCGCCTTCCTCAGGCTCCCCTGAGCTTCTTCAACTCGTTGAAGTGGGCCATTGACATCTTTTCCCTGGCTTCCCTTGCAGCTTTCCTATACGCTTCAAATTCCTTCTTCAGTTCTTCACACTCCTTCTTTGTATCCACAGTGGTGATGTGGTTCCTCCTGTAAGCAAGAAATCCGATCGCCAGAAGTCCTGTAAGTGCGGCAACTATTGTCCATAGGATCGAATTATATACTTTCTTGTTGACTTCCATTCCCAGTACCGCGATGCTGTTCTTGGTCCGGGTCATGCCATCAAGATCCGACTTGACAGTCTCGATTGCAGAATTCAGCGAGTCGATGAGCAGATCCCGGTTTTGCCTTTCAACTACAAGATTTCCGATCGTTCTCCTTGCGGCATCTATCGAGTCGGTGGCATTTTTTTTCAGCTTCTGGAACATATCTTCGCGGATTGCCCTGAAATCTTCATAGATCCGGGTCTTCTCCTGGACATAGTTCATCTGTTCCCTGACCGATCCTTCAGTGAATACATCCGGTACATCCGACTGCCCTGAGGCAGTTGCGGATATCAGGAACAAAGCGAAAAAAACCGAGGCACTTTTTATGCCGGATCTTACTATTCTCCCCATTAATTATTCCGGTATTGGTTTAACTTCCATGCATCTGAATAACGCTTTTAAAAGGATTTTATTACAATGGGAAAAAATTATAAAGCAATGGTGCTTCTTTGAAATAAATTCCGTATTTTGGACACACCTAAACCTAATTACTAACCTAATATCTCAAGGCCTATGTTCAACAGTTGATTTGCAGCACATGACAGGGCATTCACTTATGTTCCTGTTCCTTTATTTCGTTTTTTTAACCCAACTTTATTTTCTAACTTAAACTTTAATCATGAAAGAAAGCTCTTTTCTTCGGATGCACATTTTCAGGCATCCAAAAAAGCCTTTTTGGGATCTGAGAATCATGATCCTTGCTTTATTGCTGGGGACTTCGAGTGTCTTTGCCGCCACTGGTCCGCAGCAGATGACAGTCTCAGGGACAGTAACCGACATTTCGACAGGTGATCCCATGCCAGGGGTCAACATTGTCGTAAAGGGAACTGTTCTTGGAGCACTTACAGGACTTGACGGAATGTATTCACTGAACGTATCAGGTCCCAACGATGTCCTTGTTTTTTCCTTCATCGGGTATAACAGCCTCGAGGTTGCAGTGGCAGGCCGTACAACGGTCGATGTAAAGCTGGAATCAGCAACCACAGCGCTTGATGAAGTAATCGTAACAGGTTACGGAACCCAGAAAAAAAGTGACCTCACAGGGTCAGTGGTCCGTGTCACAATGGACGAAAAGGCATCACTGGCAAACATGAACATATCGCAGGCCCTTTCGGGAGCTTCTGCCGGGGTTAACGTGCAGGGCGCAGGGCTGGCAGGTACGGAACCTGACCTTTCAATCAGAGGACAAACGTCCCTCTCGGCAAACGACAAACCGCTGATAGTCCTCGACGGAATCATATTCAACGGGGCGATTTCTGACATTAACGTAAGCGACGTCGAATCGATCGACATCCTCAAGGATGCAAGTGCGGCTGCTGTTTACGGTTCGAGATCCGCAAACGGGGTTATGCTTATCACAACCAAAAAGGGGAAATCGGCAAAACCGGTGGTATCATTCAATATGTATTACGGATATCAGGATATGACAAACAACCCGATGCGTGTAATGAATGCTGAGGAATACGCCGTCAGGCTTGTTGATTACTATTATCAGCAGGACCTTTATGGATGGTACAAAACTAACCCTACAAGCGAAACAGGAAAACCTGTAAGACCTGATGTTACTAATAAGGAGCTGGTTTCCGCCAGGCTCAGGACTCAGGAAGAAAGAGATAACTATCTGGCAGGAAATGAAGTTAACTGGGTCGATGAGGTGACTCAGATCGCACCCATCCAGAATTATAACATCAACGTTTCCGGAAAAACGGAGAACAGCAACTACTACGTTTCAGGATCATATACCAACGAGGAAGGTATTCTCCTGAATGACAAATACAGCAGGTTTACCCTCCATAGTAATCTTGAGAGCAAGATTACCGACTGGTTTACCCTGGGTGTTATTTCCTCATACTCATACAGGGATTATTCGGGGATAAACGCAAGCCTCGGTGATGCAAGAGCCTGCAGTCCGCTTTCAAACAACAGGATAGGTGAGCCGACATGGGATATGTATCTTACAGGTGAAGCTTACATGCCTTACCCTCTGAATAATTTGTATGTTAACAACGACGACAAGAGAAACTCACTGTTCATGGTCGGAAGCGGTAAAATTACAGTACCATGGGTTGAGGGACTAACCTATGAGTTGAATTACTCAAATACCCTGATCAACTCAAGCATTAACTCCTTTTATCCGGTAACCGTGCCGGGTGGTTCTGGAAACAAGGGGCGTGCCTATAAGGATCCTTCTGAGGAGAGGAACTGGATCGTCAACAATATTGTGACCTATCTCAGGAGTTTCGGTCAGCACCAGGTAAATGCAACACTGCTTTACAGCCGTGAGAACCGCAACTATCAGAGTTCCCATATCGATGCCCAGGGATTTGACAACCCTGTTCTTGGCTACAACAACGTTGGACTTGGAACTCAGTTTGCTGTTGGTTCAAATGCATGGGAGGAAAACAGTCTCTCGTACATGGCCCGACTGAATTACACATTCAAAAACAGGTATCTCTTTACTGCAACCTGGCGCCGTGACGGTTTCTCAGGATTCGGTCCCGACAAAAAGTTTGCAAACTTCCCGTCAGTGTCACTCGGATGGGTTGTATCAGATGAGTCGTTCATGCAGGGTTTACCCAAAGTCTACCTTAAACTGAGAACATCCTACGGTGAAAACGGAAACCAGGGAATCGGCCGTTATTCAAGTTTCTCAAGAATGACTGCTGATGCTTATGTTTTCGGCCCGACAACATCAGTCGCGGTTTATCCGAGCTCTCTGGGAAATGCCAGTCTTGCCTGGGAAAAAACCGCTTCCCTCAACGTTGGACTTGACTTCGGCTTGTTCGACAGAAGGATATCAGGATCGGTCGATGTTTATAAATCAAGAACATCCGACGTTCTCGTCAGCAGGGCTCTTCCCCCGACTACAGGTTATCCAAGTGTCTGGACCAACATAGGAGCCATTGATAATAAAGGTATAGAGTTTGAACTTATCTCGAAAAACCTGACCGGACAGCTAAGTTGGGAAACCGGTTTTGTTTTCTCCCTTAACCGCGACAAGATTTCGAAACTGTACGGTGATGAGAACGACAAGGATATAGGTAACTCCTGGTTTGTCGGAGAACCCATCAGTGCAATCTACGATTATGAAATGATGGGCGGGCTCTGGACAGAAGCTGACCTCTATGCAGGTAATACTTATGCCAACTGGTATCCGGGTCAGTACAAGTACGTTGACCAGAACAATGACGGTGCCATTGAACCAAATAACGACAGGAAGGTTATAGGTTACCGTGCCCCGAGTTACAGGTTCAGTATAAATAACACCTTCAACTGGAAAAACTTCACCTTCTCATTCTTTATCAACTCCATTCAGGGTGGAAAGAAATACTACAGGCAGGATAACGCAGGTGTTGTCAACGTTGCCTGGAGATCAGACGACGTACTGAGAATAAATGCTTCGGCTGTCAGACCTTACTGGACTCCTGAAAACGGTGTCAACAATGCTACGGGTGTTTACAACTCACCTGCAGTATCGAGCGGAATCTACGAAAGCAGAAGCTTTGTCAGATTGCAGGATGTTTCACTTGCTTACCGTTTCGGATCGAACGTGCTTAGCAAGATGAACGTCGAGGCTCTTCAGGTTTATGTAGCAAGCAAAAACCCATATGTATGGACAAGCTGGTCAGGCTGGGATCCGGAATCATATAGGACTGATGCGCAAAACTCACCTCTGATGAGGAATATAACTGCAGGTTTCAGGATTACTTTCTAACTGATATGTAAAAGGGAAATTTGCAATGAAAATTATGAAACCGAAAACTTATTATAAGATGAAAAAATTTCAGGATATGTTTTTAAGGAGGTTTTTATTGTTTGCCGGGATTCTGCTTTTGTTACTGCCGGCATGCAGTGAAGACGTACTCGATGAAACCCCGCTCGACTTCCTTGCGCCGGAAAACGCTTATAAGACTCTTCCCGGTATTAAGCAGGGTATTACAGGACTCCACTTTTCGGTAAGACAAAGATGGTTTTACGGAAGCGATCAGGATGCCGGTGCTATTATTAAAGGTATGGGTACCGATGTTGCCTTTCACGGAGAAGACCCCAACAGCACAAGGTTCATGTGCAATTATGAGAATTATGTTACATCGGAAAGTTCCTACCTCAGGTATTTCTGGACATGGAACTACGAGCTGATACAGAGGGCCAATGTGCTTATTGAGGGTATCAATGCCGCTGATCCCAATATCTGGGTGAAAGAGGGCCAGAAGGATGCCTATCTCGCTGAAGCAATGTTCTTCAGGGCATTTGCCTACAGGATTCTGGTATCAACCTATGGTGATGTTCCTCTTGTGACTGAGGTTATTAAGGGTGTAAAGACCGACTTCGTCAGAACACCGAAAACTCAGATTTATGCACAGATGGAGCAGGATCTGGAGTTCGGGACTACCAAGCTTCCCGCACGCGGAGAGGAAGAAGAACCGGGAAGGGTTACTCAGGGTGCTGCATGGCATATGCTCAGCGAATGCTACCTGGCACAGGGGAAATTCCAGCCTGCTGTCGATGCAGCAAGCGCGGTAATCGAGGACTATGGCTATGCCTTAATGACCGAGAGGTTCGGTGACAGACAGAACATTGTGTTCGGCGAAGGTGATCCTTACTACGATCTTTTCGACTACGGGAACCAGAATATGCCAGGCAACACCGAGTCAATATGGGTTATCCAGGTGGAACCGCCTCCAACAACCGGAGGAGGATCAGTTGAGGGTAACAGATCATTCGGACCTGCCTACTTCCGCCTTGGCAACACTCCCGACGGCTTCAAAGCCTTCAGGGGAGAGTTCGTTAATGGTACATATACCGGTTATTCAGATACGCTCGGCCGCCCGGTCGCCTGGATACATCCTACAAACTATGCAGCCTACGACATCTGGGAAAGCGACTGGAACAACGACGTCAGGAATGCCAGATATAACATCAAAAGAGACTTCTACTATGACGCTCCCGGATCGGCTTACGACAAGAAGAAAATTAACCTCCTGGTCGACTATGCAGCACAGTACGCTGCCGGAACCCGTGATGCCATGAGGGATTCGTGCCAGTATATATATCCCTTCTGGATGAAGATAGCCGACCCTTGCCACTATTTCACCGACCCCAACCGTTCGGGAGGCGGAAGTGACCACAAGGATCGCTATGCAATAAGACTGGCAGAGACTATCCTGCTCAGGGCAGAAGCTTATGTCGGACTCAACCAGCCCGGCCTCGCGGCTGATGACATAAACCTGATCAGGAACAGGGCAAATGCCACACCGGTGACTGCAGATGAAGTCGATCTCGATTACATTCTCGATGAACGTGCAAGGGAATTGTACGGCGAAGAATGGAGGCACATCACTCTGCGCAGAATGGGGAAACTCGTGGAAAGGGTAAGACTGTATAATAATAATCCCATAAACCCGGGATTGAACATCAAGGATTACCATTCACTGTGGCCAATACCACAATCACAGATCGACCTTAACATTGACGCTGAATTCCCGCAGAATCCGGGATATCCTACAAGATAATTCTTAAGGATTCAACAGCTTGAACAAATAAAATCAGCGGACCGGAAGTCCGCTGATTTTTTTATATAGTCTGGAAATTGCTGAAATATTCAGGGAAAAATTTACATTCTTCCTATGGCTTTTAACATTGAGATAATGTTAAGGGCCGGTACTTCAGCCTGAATATTGTGCACGGTTGAAAATACAAATCCTCCGCCGGGAGCCAGGGCATCAATGTTCCTTTTCACGTCATCGGTTACTTCCGAAGGTGAACCGGCCGGAAGAACCTTCTGGGTATCGACTCCGCCACCCCAGAAAACCAGATCCTTCCCGAAATCTTTCTTGAGCTGATATGGTTCCATCCCTTCTGCATTGATATGAACAGGATTGATAATGTCAATTCCCATTTCAATGAAGTCGGGAATAATCGGCCTTATATTTCCGCACGAATGAAACATGATCTTTGCTTTGGGGGCAATTTCCCTGATGGCATTTATTATCCTTGAGATATGCGGTTTGTAGTACTGCCTGAAATGATCAGGAGCTATCAGCTGCGATTCCTGTGTCCCGTAATCATCGGCTTCGGCAACCACATCGACGACATCTGCAAGTTCGCTGAGTGCCGGCTGCCAGAACTCAATCTTGAGATCAGCCAGTTTCCCTATGAGCCGGTCGGAAAACTCCGGATAAAGGAACGAATCGACCATGGCATTGCTCACCCCCCTGATCCTTTGCTGCATTTCAAATATGCCGGCGCATAATCCCTTCAGTATTACAAGTTTTCCCTCTTCCCTGAAACGGACAGCCCTTTCGCGCAATCCTTTTATTCTGGCAGGGTCCGACGGATCGGGCCAGTTGTAAATATCAATAAGTCCGGTGTCAGGGATTGAATTTTCCATGGGATGACCGACAAGGGAAAACCAGTATCCGTTTTCCTTAGGGAAATGGTGTCTGAAGCCCCATTCATCGTTATATTCCCACCTGTCTCCCATGTCCCTGAGTCTGGCATATACATCCCAGTTGTGGCTTGTGAGAGGGAACAGGCCGCGCGTGTCAATATCAAGCAAATCAAGTATATCTGTCGAAGGAATGACAATCTGCTGAATCACATCGGCCCATTCAGGTTCATCCGGGCTAAAACCCAGATGATGCCTGAGCTTCTGATATGCTCCGTTTGTAATTCCTGTCCAGGTCGTGCCTGCAAGGTCGAACGGAATCCCGTCAGGCTCCCTGTGATTGAGAGCCTCTATTATTCTTTCCCTTCCGTTCATGCAAATGAGAGTCCTGCCAGTACTCCTTTGAAATAGCCGATTGATTCGGCAATTCCTGACAGAGGATCGTTCATGTCCTTTCCGTATTCCAGGGTACAGGTGCCGTTGAAATTGTTTTCACGGAGAGCAGTGAAAAAACGCGGGAAGTCTATAATGCCCCTTCCGGCTTCCACACACCATCCTGCCTTTTCAGCCTTGTCGCAATCCCAGATATGGAAATCGTAAATCCTGTCCTTGTATTTAAGATATGCCGCCATCGGATCAAGCCCCAGACGGGTCTCATGGGCAATGTCAAAACAGAATCCGATCCTCGGATCAAGATCCTTAATTTCCTTCCAGACAGAATCGGCAGTAGGATAGAGTGGCAGATCCGGTCCGTGATTATGAATGGCCAGCCTGAAATCATACTCCTTCACCTTCTTTTCCACGTAGGGAAGCAATTCAACATCGGGAACACCGATTACAAGATTTACACCAACCAGCTTTGCATAGGCAAAGGCCTGATCGATTGCCTGCTCTGATTTCATATAGATGGGACCTACACCATAGGGCTCGACATCAAAGGTCTTCATCTTTGCAAGCGTTTGGTCTATAACCTCTTTTGTGCTGTTGAGCGGAAGATGAAAGTCCTTCACGCCAAGCAGGTTCACCCCCACTTTTTTCATTATTGCAAGGGAATCGTCGAGATTTATTCTGGCGAAGGAATAACCTGCAATTGCCAGTTTGAATGAATCGGGCTTAGCAGGAGCAGACACTACCGGTAAAGCGGCCGCACATCCGGGAATGCCTGCAGCTATTACCCCTGCTCCGGTTGTCTTGATGAAGTTGCGTCGTGAGAATTTCATGTCAGTATGTTATTAATTATTAGTATCGGGTAGCTGTAAAATCCATATTGTTTCAGGTAAAATATTTGTTGAATAACGATAATTCAGTTATTGTTTTACGATAAAAATTTATTGTTATTTTCAGGCGTTTTTTCAGAATCTGAAGTATTTGTCCCTGACAGGTATGTTCAGCAGGGCAGAGGCGGCATTATCGCCTGCAAATTCTTCGGTATCCGGGTTCCATGACAGCCGCGATCCGGTCTTTATTGCAATCAGTCCGAGCTGGCACATTGATATTGTGCGGTGCGCGGTTTCAAGCGGCTCGAATGATTGTTTGCCGTTTTTCACAGCTGTCAGGAAGTCTTCCTTATCGGATAAAAGCTGGCCGAAAGAGAAATCGCCCGGGCCCGGTTTCCATTCGAGAAGCTTCGGTGAACTGGCTGTCAGTTTATCGGGATATTCAACTTCGATCCATCCAATAGTACCTTCGAACCTTACAAAGGGTCTTTCAATTCTGAATATGACTTCAACCCCGTCGGCATACCGGTACCTGATATCGAACCTGTTAAGAGTGTTCCATAATCCCCTGTCGAATTCGCCGGTGCCTTCAATACTTACCGGTCCGGTGTATTCGCTGTTGTGTCCCCATTGCACGATTCCCATCAGATGTGCTCCCCAATTGCTTATCATGCCGTTACAGTACGAATCGACCCTCATCCATCCGGGACGTCCGTATGCCTTGATTGCGTGAACTCTCTTTTCTGTGTAAGGCGCTTCCCATGCCGGACCCAGCCACGTATCATAGTTTAGCTCAGCAGGGACGGGCATTGACGGTTCAGGTTTCAGCGGATCGCCTGACAACTCGGCCGGAACCGCGACATGGATGCGCTCAAGTTTTCCTATCGCGCCGTTCCTTACAATTTCAACTGCCCGCGAGAATTGGGGGATAGGTCTGAATTCCGAATCATTGCGGGTGATAATTCCGTATTTCTTTATGGCTTTTACAAGCTGTCTGCCATGTTCTATGCATGTGGAGATCGGTTTTTCGAGCGATACATGCTTTCCGGCCCTCGCTGCCTCAATTGCCATAGGCACATGCCAGTGGTCGGGTGTGGCGATCATCACGGCATCAACATCCTTCCTGAGCAGAACTTCACGGAAATCGCCGTATGCCTCACATCCTTTCCATGAAGTTCCTTTCTGTCCGGAGTAAAAGTCGTTTACCTGTTTAAGGCCGTTGGCCAGGCGCCATGAGTCGACATCGCAAACCGCTACGATCTGGGCATTATCAGACTTCAGAAACTGCGGAATGTTGGGATTGACTGTCTGGCGGCCAAGTCCGATAACCGCGACATTAATCCTGTTTGAAGGCGAGGCTGATTTCAGAAGAGCCGATGATACAATCTGTGGTACCGCAAATGCTCCGGTTGCCGCTATACCGGCATTTTTGATGAATTCTCTTCTTCTTATTCCCATTGGAAAGTAATTTTTATCATACCCACTAAAGATAATTCAATTACCTGACTTTACTTTAAAAGTCATTTCAGTTTTGCCCCTGTTAATTCATAAAAAATGTTAATGAAGTCTGCGTCTGGTGCCGGAGAGACATTATTTTTCAGTACATTTAAGAACTTATTTAAACCCTTAATCACCAATAGACCCAATTATCATGGATAACAAAACATTTTCAAGACGAAAATTCCTCGGAACGGCTGCTGCTGCAACGCTGTTAACCGCGGTTCCTTTCAACATTTCCTATGCTGCTGCTCCAAAGAGTAAAAAACCCAGTTCAAAGGTTGGGGGAGTTCAGTTGGGAGTCACTACCTACAGTTACGGCAGCATGCCCCATAAAGTTGATGATGTGATTGAATATCTTCTTTTTGCCGGAGTTAATTCAATCGAATTAAGAAGTGTGGCCGAGGAGGATCTTGGCATACCTTCGATCCAGAGGCCGCGTTCGATGGGACAGCTTACTGAGGAGCAGAGGGCTGAGATGCGGAAGGCTTCCGAAGCAATAAAGGAAGATCAGAAAAAATGGAGGCTCGCATTGCCGATGTCGCGTTATGTTGATATGAGAAAAAAATTCAACAAGGCCGGAATTGAAGTCTATATAGCAAAGTTTGCTCCATCAGCCTGGTCGGACGAGGAGATCGATTATGCCTACAGGGCAGCCAAAGCTCTTGGTTCCATCGGTATAACAGACGAACTTAGCGAAGCAGCCTGCCAGCGGCTTGGAAAATTTGCTGAAAAGCACAAAAGCCTGGCAATGTTCCATACCCACGGCCAGGTAGCCGATCCCGGGTTCTCTTTCGACAAATATCTTGGATATTCACCTGCCAACATGCTGAACCTTGATGCAGGTCACTACTACGGCGCAACCGGTTTGCATCCCAATGAGGTGATAATCAAGTATCACGACAGAATGAGAAGCATTCATATCAAGGATAAAACAGGACCAAAGCATGCCACGCCCAATGCAAACATGCAATTCGGTCAGGGCGAAACGCCTATTGCCGATGTATTGCTGCTGCTGAAAAAGGAAAAATGGCCTATTCACGTTGATGTTGAACTCGAATACAGAATCCCGGAAGGATCAGATGCTGCAAAAGAGGTCAAGAAATGCATCGACTATATGAGAAACATTCTTGAATAAACTACCAGATTAAATTAAGTGAAAAAATTATTATTTGTTCTGATTACGCTTTTTCTGTTCTCCCTGCCTCAGGCTGATGCGCAGAAAGCGAAAAATGTTACAATTTCGGGCAGAGTTGTCGACGGAAATGACAACCCCGTAGCCGGAGCTGCAATATTCATTGACAACAAAAAGACCGAGATTGTAACTGATCAGAAAGGAAATTACAGGATAAAAATTAAACAGGGAGCTGAGGAGATTCTTGTGCTGTCGCTTCTGAGCGGCGCCTCGGAACAGAAGATTGAAGGACGAACAGAGATTAACTTTGTTCTGTCGGATAAGGCAGACGGAACCGCACCGGCCCAGGAATCTTCCAAAGCCCTAAATATAAAGGATTCAGCTGTCCCGGTATATCAGGATATCTATGATATGATCCGGGGCAGGGTTCCGGGGGTTGATGTCTCAGGGAAATCAATAAAGATCAGGGGTTCCAACTCCCTTAACGTCAGCACCGAGCCGCTTTTCGTGGTCGACGGGGTAATAACTGATGACATTGACGGGATTTCGCCTGAGACAGTCAGTAAAATCGAGGTTCTAAAAGGACCCGATGCATCAGTTTATGGGGCCAGGGGTTCAAACGGTGTCATTATTATCACACGCCGGACCGGTAAAGAATAATACGGGACAACCAAAAGCACTAAATCGTTTAAACTTATTGAATATGAAGATCCTCAAAATTTGCTGCCTTCCGGCAGTTATTCTTGTTATGCTTACTGCAGGCGCATGCAGTCAGAAGTGGACTGAAGAAAGCAAAGGCGGTTTTACCCTGATCCATAATGAGGGCGGGCAAACCCTGGGATATTCACCGGCATCGGGTGTGGAAATTTTAACAGTAAAACGTCTGGCCTTCAAGGATCTGAATAATGACGGCAAACTTGATCCCTATGAGGACTGGCGCCTGCCGGCAGATGACCGTGCCGCTGATCTGGCATCAAAGATGTCGGTGGAACAGATTGCAGGACTGATGCTTTACAGCAGTCATCAGTCGATACCCTCGGAAGGTAGTGGTTTTGGAGGAGCTGCAACCTACGGCGGCCTGCCTTACGGTGAAAGCGGTGCAGGTCCTGGTGATTTGTCGGATCAGCAGAAAAAATTCCTTACCGAAGATAATCTGAGGCATGTCCTCATAACATCGGTCGAAAGTCCGGAGGTTGCCGCAACATGGAATAACAATGCCCAGGCATTTGTTGAAGGGACGGGAATTGGGGTACCGATAAATACAAGCTCCGACCCCCGACACGGAAGCGATTCCTATGCTGAATACAATGCGGGCGCAGGAGGCAAAATATCAATGTGGCCCGGCACCCTTGGAATTGCAGCTACATTTGCCCCCGACCTTATGAAGAAATTCGGAGAAATTGCATCCGAGGAATACAGGGCCCTTGGTATTGCGACTGCATTGTCGCCGCAGATTGACCTGGCAACTGAGCCCCGGTGGTCCCGTTTCGACGGGACGATGGGAGAGGACCCCGATCTTGCCGCAGATATGGCGAGGGCCTACGTCGACGGTTTTCAGACATCAGAGGGTGAAGCACATATCTCAGGAGGATGGGGTTATCACAGCGTGAATGCTATGGTAAAGCACTGGCCGGGAGGAGGACCTGAGGAGGGGGGCAGGGATGGACATTATGCCTTTGGGGCTTATGCTGTTTACCCTGGAAATAACCTTAAAGATCACCTGAAACCCTTTACTGAAGGGGCATTCAGACTGGAGGGTCCGACCGGTATGGCATCGGCGGTTATGCCTTATTATACTATTTCATTCAATCAGGATACAAAGAATGGCGAAAATGTAGGGAATGCATATAACAAGTATCTCATTACCGATCTTCTCAGGGGTACCTATAACTATGAGGGAGTGGTCTGCACCGACTGGGGTGTGACGGGAGATGTTACCGGAGTCGACCGGTTTGAAGGCAAGAGCTGGGGCGTGGAAGGGCTTTCCATTGCAGAGCGTCATTATAAGATTATTATGGCAGGAGCTGACCAGTTCGGAGGAAATAACGATAAGGGCCCGGTGCTTGAAGCCTATGCAATGGGAGTTAAGGAACACGGGGAAGAGTTCATGCGGTCGAGGTTTGAACAGTCAGCAGTAAGGCTTCTCAGGAATATCTTCAGGACAGGACTGTTCGAAAATCCTTATCTCGATGCTGAAAATACAAAAGCCACAGTAGGAAATGCCGAATTCATGAAAGAGGGTTACGATGCACAGCTCAGATCTGTAGTTATGCTGAAGAACAATGCCGGTTCACTTCCCCTGAAGAAGCAGATGAAAGTGTATGTTCCCAAACGTTACACTCCGGCAGGAAGTGACTGGTTTGGACGCACCACGCCGGAGAGATGGACAGATCCGGTAAACATGGATGTTGTTACCAGGTATTTTAAGGTTGTTGACAAACCGGAAAAAGCCGATTTTGCGCTTGTAAGCATAGCAAGTCCCGCCGGAGGATCAGGTTACGACCGCAGGGATGCTGAACAAAAGGGGAACGGTTATGTACCCATTAGTCTGCAATATTCAAGGTACAGGGCTGATAACGCCCGCGAGACGAGCCTTGCAGGCGGAAGTCCCCTGGAGTCCTTTACCAACAGGTCGTACAGGGGAAAAAGCGTCGAAGCGCGAAACAGCTACGACATGAAGATGGTGAATGAAACCAAAGCCAGGATGGGAAGAAAACCCGTTATAGTTCTTGTGGATGTATCAAATCCAATGGTCTTTTCAGAGATAGAAACAAACTCTTCTGCAATCCTTGTTCATTTCGGAGTCCAGGATCAGGCATTGCTCGATCTGCTAACCGGTGCATTCGAACCTTCAGGGCTGCTTCCTTTCCAGATGCCTGCTGATATGAAGACTGTGGAGGAACAGTTTGAAGATGTTCCCCGGGATATGGGTTGCTATACCGATACCGACGGAAATAAATATGATTTTGGCTTCGGGCTGAATTGGAAAGGACCGATCAGCGACAGCAGAACTCAGAAATACAGTAAGTAAAATAGTCGACACAATCTTTTTGGGTATATACTGAAATCATCCGTTTGCGGATGATTTCTTTTTATTGGTCAAATTGTACTCAATCTGATCACATTTTTGATTAATTTAGCCTTGATGTTTTAGTGCAATGCAAGGCTTGTGGGATAGCTATATCCTGAATTTCCAGAGTGGTGTTTTATGGAATTTTCAGGAAGATTAGACCTATAAGCCCTGCATTTCTGTACGATTTTTGAGGCACTGGTTACTAATTGTGTTGAAGGAAAGGTGTAACTTAGGTTGTTTTTAGAGGATTAAAGCTAAAGAATACATCATAAAGAGATATCTGATGAGATATAATAAAGTTCTGTTGTCCATAGCATTTTTTCTGGCATTTGCAGTCAGGGGGGTGGCCCAGTTAACCTGTATCACCCTTGGATCTGCATCTGGAACCGATAACCAGCAAATTTGTCTGGGTTCTCCCATTACCACCATTTATTATAACCTGGGATCCACAGTGATATCAGCTACAGTCGCAGGTCTCCCTCCAAATGTTACGGGGGTGTTCAGCTCCGGATTATTCACAATAAGCGGCATTCCTTCAGTTTCCGGTACATTCAGCTACACAGTAACAACAGAAGGTTTCTGTACAGGGTCAAAAAATGCCAGCGGAACAATCACGGTCAGCGCTCTGACTGCAACTTCGATAATTTATCCCGGTACGCCTTATTGCAACAGCCTTACCACTCCGCAGCCTGTTTCCCTTGTCGGAACAGCGGGGGGTACTTACAGTTCTACACCTGCCGGTTTGAATATCGATCCGGCAACCGGCAACATATCACCCTGGCTGAGCCTTCCGGGCACATACACCGTAACCTACACTGTTACGGTTCCGGGCTGCGGAGTGTCTTCAGCCACAACATCGGTGAGGATCACGGCACTTCCTGTTGCCACTTTCAGTTATCCGGGGTCTCCCTATTGCAGCAATCAAAGCGATCCCCTGCCGGTTTTCACCGGAGGTGGTGTAGCCGGAACTTTTTCATCGACTGCCGGACTGGTCTTTTTAAATACTTCAACCGGACAGGTAGATCTTTCTGCAAGCACTCCGGGCACATACACAGTGACGAATACCATACCGGCGTCGGGAGGATGCGCTGCTGTTACTGCATCAGCCAGCATAACAATATTTGTTGTGCCTGTAGCCACATTCAGTTACACGGGGACCCCTTATTGCAGCAATGAGGCTGATCCTTTGCCAACATTTACTGGTGGAGGGGTGGCCGGGACTTTTTCATCCACACCGGGCCTGGTCTTCCTGAGTACTGCCACCGGACAGGTGGACCTTTCGGCCAGCCTGCCTGGTACCTATACTGTGACAAATACTGTATCTGGTTCAGGTTGCGGAAATGCCATAGCAACTGCCACTATAGCCATAACACAGCTTCCTGCTGCGACCATTTCATATCAGGGAAGTCCGTTCTGCAATAATCTGCCCGGAATAATTCCGGTAACCTTAACTGGTACAACCGGAGGTACTTACAGCGCGGTTCCTGTCGGGTTGTCAATTAGTTCATCGTCAGGAGCCATCACACCAGGCACAAGTCAGCCTGGCAACTATACGGTTACCTATTCGGTTGCAGCTTCCGGCGGTTGCGGTACGGTTACTGCTACAGCCCTGGTTACGATAGCTCAGTCGCCGACATTGATAATAACCAATCCGCCGGCAGTTTGCGCACCTGCAACAGTTGATCTCACGAGCTCCGCCATTACAGCAGGTTCAACACCCGGCCTGACATTCACATGCTGGATTGATGCAGCGGCAACAATTCCATATGCAACACCACAGTCAGCAGTATCCGGAACATATTATATCAAAGGGACAATAGCAGCAGGTTGTTTTGATGTCAGACCAGTGCAGGTAACAGTAAACCCGTCACCGGTTGCAACAGCTTCAAATGACGGTCCTGTTTGTGCAGGTTCACCTCTAAGTCTTACGGGAGGTCCGGCAGGTATGAAATCTTATCTGTGGACCGGCCCTAACGGATTTACATCCGCTCAGAGAAGTCCTGTTGTTTCAGTGTCTGCAACTTTGCCCATGGCAGGTGTTTATACCCTCACGGTGACAAATAGCTCTGACTGCACCGGAACTGCCACCACAACGGTTGTTGTTGATGCCGTACCGGCAGCAAATGCAGGTACAGGCGGAACTGAATGCGATCTGGACTTTATTCTGAATGCCACTCCGAGCGTTGGAACAGGATTATGGACAGTGGCTTCCGGTCCGGGAACTGCTGTGTTTACACCCGGACCCACAGTGCCGACAGCAAGGGTTACAGTATCGACATACGGGACATATACTTTCAGATGGACCGAAACCAACGGCCCCTGTATCAGCAGCGCTTCAGTGATAGTAAGTTTCTACCAGCAGCCTGTTGCAAATGCAGGCTCAGGCGGAGATGCCTGCAATCTGAATTTTGTTCTGAATGCAGTTGTTACAACCGGTCTTGGCACCTGGACAATGTCAGAAGGAACCGGTACAGCAGTGTTCTCTCCGACTGCCAACTCACCTTCCGCAACGGTTATTGTATCGGATTACGGGACCAAGGTATTCCGGTGGATAGTGTCAAACGGCATTTGTTCTGACACAGCAGAAGTTACTGTCAACTTTAACCAGATGCCGGTAGCCAATGCGGGTTCGGGAGGAAATAACTGTGGTCTTGAATTCAATCTCAGGGCGGTACCAAGCATAGGTACAGGCACATGGACAATGCAAAGCGGCACGGGTACCGCATCCTTTACTCCCGATGCCGGTTCATTCGCCGCCAGAGTTGCTGTCAGCGCCTACGGAACTTATGTTTTCAGATGGACGGAGCTTAACGGAACCTGTTCTTCAAGTTCAGATGTAACCGTAACCTTCATTCAACAACCTTCAGCCAACGCCGGAAACGGAGGGGATGAGTGCGATCTTGATTTTTTGCTTAATGCCGTTCAGGGATCGGTGATCGGTACCTGGAGCCTGGTGGGCGGTCCGGGCAGCGCAACCTTCAGCCCAAATGCCAACCTGGCCGCTGCCAGAGTAACAGTAAGCCTTCCCGGTTCTTATGATTTCGCCTGGACCGAGGAAAACAGCCAGTGTACATCAACCGATATCGTTCGGGTCACTTTCCACGATAAGCCGGAACTCAGCGCCGGAGCCGACCTTCTTCTTTGCAAGGGAGGAAATGTACAGCTCAATGCTGTCGGGACAGGAATTTCATTTTCGTGGACACCGGCCGCTTCTCTGAGTAATGCAAGTATAAGGAATCCTGTTGCTTCACCCGCTGTGACTACTACATATACTGTTACACTTACTGACAAGTTCCATTGTGTGAATACCGATGACGTAATTGTTGAGGTAAGGGAGCAGCCAACTGCCGACGCAGGTCCCGATCAGGTGCTTGATTTCGTTTTTGATACCCGTCTGAACGCAGCAGCCCTGAAGCAGAATGAGACAGGAACATGGTCTATAGTAGAGAGCGAAGGACGTATCCTTGATCCCAATCTTCCCAATACCCGGGTAAACGACTTATCAATTGAGGATAATGTTCTCCTTTGGACTGTATCGAATGGAATTTGTCCCGAATCATCAGATACGGTTCATATCTGGGTAAATAATCTGATCATTCCATCGCTGATCACCCCCAACCTGGACGGAAACAATGACTTATTCGTAATCAAGGGTCTTGAGACTATCGGAAGTACCTCACTTACTATCTTCAACAGATGGGGCGGGAGAGTGTATGAAAATGATGAATACGACAATTCGTGGGAGGGTAACGACGACAAGGAAAACCCGCTCCCTGATGATACATATTTCTACGTTATCAAGCCTGCCAATGGCAAGGCAATTAAAGGTTACCTGGTGATACGGAGATAATTACATTTACCATGGGCAGGTTATTAAGAATCATTTCACTGTTTACTCTGATCCTTCTGCCGACGGCAGAACTGGCAGCCCAGCCTGTATGGGTTCAGGGAACTCCGGTGGTTGAATCGACAGGGCCGGTGTCCATAACCCTGAATTACGGGCTGAATGTGACTGGTACTGTTTATATAATAGTTTATAACTACGAGAATAATTCCAATCCCTCCTCATCTTATCTCCGATTCATGGCTCTTATTGGCGGGGGCGGAGGCATTGTTGAGACAGCAATTCTAAGTGTAAGGAAAGGCGACGAGAATAAGATACTTCAGACAATCCTGCAGGTTAATGATCCTGATCAGGTTCACACAATTTACATTGTGGCGGCCGACAGCAAAAGAAAACTTCAGGCAACTCCCGTAAGGTTAATAGCAAGAACCCTTCCCTGCAGGCCCGCAGATGCGGGCTCCGGAGGTGATGAATGCGACCGTGATTTTATTCTGAGTGCTGTACCTTATCTGGGTACAGGCGTGTGGAGCCGGGTTTCAGGACCCGGTAATGCATCATTTTCTCCGAATGCAGGAACTCCGGATGCCACTGTTTCTGTGAGTGCATATGGCACCTATGTCTTCAGATGGACCGAAAACAGCGGCGGCTGCCGGTCGAGCGATGAGGTGACTGTCAACTTCTATCTGCCTCCGGTTGCCAATGCCGGCAGCGGCGGGATTGAATGCGACCGTGATTTTAACCTTCAGGCTGTTTCAACATCTTCAGAAACTGCAGGAACCTGGACCATGACCAGTGGGACGGGCACTGCCACTTTTACGCCTTCTGCCAACAGTCATGCGGCAACTGTTACAGTCTCTGAATATGGCACAAAGGTCTTTACCTGGACTGTTACAAACGGAACCTGCACAGCCAGTTCTGATGTGACCGTCAGTTTCAGCCAGCCGCCGGTGGCCAATGCCGGAACCGGTGGCA
>JAVEXG010000016.1:39184-41641 GCA_034004115.1 Bacteroidales bacterium
GTTACAGTCTCTGAATATGGCACAAAGGTCTTTACCTGGACTGTTACAAACGGAACCTGCACAGCCAGTTCTGATGTGACCGTCAGTTTCAGCCAGCCGCCGGTGGCCAATGCCGGAACCGGTGGCAACAACTGCGGACTGGATTTTTATTTCAATGCAGTGCCAAGCAGCGGAACTGGTACATGGACAAGGGTGAGCGGTCCGGGGACAGTAAGATATTCTCCCGATAACCACGATCCTATGGCGAGGGTTACAGTGTCTGCCTTTGGAACCTATGTTTTCAGATGGACCGAAATCAGCGGTACTTGCACAAGCAGTTCGGATGTTACAGTGGGATTCTTTGAACAGGTATCCGCAAACGCAGGCAGCGGAGGTGACGAATGTGATCTTAATTTTACCCTGAGCGCCGTTCAGGGAACAGGCACCGGTACATGGTCAAAGGTAAGCGGCCCGGGTAATGTAACATTCACTCCCGATGCCCACAGAAACAATGCAACGGTTACTGTAACCCAGCCCGGAGAATATGATTTTGCATGGACTGAGGTAAGTAACAACTGCACGTCGACAGATGTAATCCGGGTGGTATTTCATACCGCGCCAGCCGTCAACGCCGGTGCAGACGTTGCAATCTGCAGGGGGGGGAGCATACGTCTCGGGGCAACAGGAACTGGAGCATTCTCATGGACTCCTGCCAACCTGCTCAATAATCCCTCTGTAGCTGACCCGCTTGCGACACCTGCCGCGACAACGGTTTTCACAGTTACCCTTACTGATCCGTGGGGTTGCAGAAACACCGACAGGGTGACAGTTGAGGTCAGGGACAGGCCGACTGCATTTGCAGGACAGGATCAGATACTGGATTTCCTGTTCGAAACCGACCTGGAAGCTGATCCTCCCGGCAGCAATGAAACCGGAGAGTGGAGTGTCGTTTCAGGTTCAGCATCTTTTACGGATATTAACAGCAGCGAGACTCACGTCTGGGACCTTTCAACCGGAGATAACGCTTTAGTCTGGAGAGTTACGAACAGTACCTGTGAACCTGCAGCAGATACAGTTGTTATAAGAATAAATGAACTTGTTCTGCCTTCACTGATAACCCCGGATATGGATGGCAATAATGACTTCTTTGTTATAAAAGGGATCGAATCGCTGGGCAGGGTGTCAATGAAAGTATTCAACAGGTGGGGCGCATGCGTTTTTTTAAGCAACGAATATGCAAACGACTGGGATGGAAAGGATGACAACGGAAATCCGTTGCCGGAAGACACATATTATTATGTCTTCAAAACCGACAAAATAGATGCTATCAAGGGTTTTATCGTAATAAAGTATTGAAATGGAAAGAATAATCAAAATACTCATACTGCTCCTGATTCCCATAGGTGTTTCGGGTCAGATGACCCCCCTGAAAAGCCAGTATGTCCTGAATCCTCTGGTGCTCAATCCGGCTTCGGCAGGAAACAGGGGGGTACTTAACTTAACCGCCTTTTACAGAAAGCAGTGGGTAGGTGTCAAAGGTGCTCCTGAGACAATGACTCTGATAGCCGATGCTCCCTTCAGCGATAACAGGATGGGACTTGGAATGATTTTTACAAACGACAAGGTTGGTGTTACAAAGGAATCCCACCTTATGGCGAACTATTCATATAAAATCTCTGCCGGAAAGGGAACCCTTTCATTCGGACTGGGAGCAGGCATAACTGTAACGAATACAGCATGGTCGAAGCTGATCGTTCTGGACCCTGAAGATGATTTTATTCTGATAGATTCAAAAGGGTTTATTGTTCCGGGTTTCAGCTTCGGAACCTTCTACTCTGACAATAATTTCTTTGCCGGATTATCAATCCCGAAACTGCTTGGGTATAAATATGATTTCGGTAAGAGCAAATATGTTATAAACAATAATATGGGCGAATATTATTATTTACTGAATGCAGGATACCTTTTTGACTTGTCTCCAAATCTTAAGTTTATGCCCTCGTCACTTATTGCCTTTTCTCCCGGAGACAAGGTATTATATGATATAAACGCCCATTTCAGGATTATGGATCGCTTCTGGGCAGGGGCCGCTTACCGGAATAACCGCTCCATTGTAGGACTGTTCCAGATACAGCTTAACGACCAGATCAGGTTTGGCTATACATATGACTATGATTTTGCCAAACTCCAGACATACAGTTCCGGATCACATGAGATTATGCTCAGATATGAATTCCGCTACAAAGTACAAGCGATAAGCCCCTTGAATTTCTAATCAATGACCATGAAAGTAAAATATTTACAGGTATTACTGATAGCACTGATTTTACCCCTTCTTGCTTCAGGCCAGTCAGAAACCTATTCAATAAAAAAGGCAAGACTCAGTTCGAACAGCAGCGATGAATTCTCCCCTGTGTACTATCAAAATGGTATAGTATTCTGTTCAAATATGACCAGGTCGCTGGTCAGGAATTATCT
>JAVEXG010000017.1:0-41086 GCA_034004115.1 Bacteroidales bacterium
GAACCTGTCGGTTATTAAATATTTATACCTGTTTCAAAATCATTTATAGTCGTTTGCTGTCGCTTTTTACGTTTTTTTGTAACTTTATCAAAACTTTCGTGCTGTGGAAAGGAAATGTCTCGATTGCGGCTGCACAATACGTGGCCGGACTGATAAGAAATTCTGCTCTGATCAGTGCAGAAACAATTACAACAATAAGCTGAACCGTGATACTAACAATTTCATGAGGAATGTTCACGGACTACTCAGGAAAAACAGGCGCATCCTTGCAGACCTGTACATGGAAGGAAGGTGCAGGATCCACAAGGATGCGCTTTTTGCCCTGGGTTACAATTTCAGTTTCTTCACCCATCTGATAGAAACATCAGACGGGACCCGGTACCATTACTGTTTCGAGTATGGATACAGGGAAACGGGCGATGACTTCATCGAACTGAAGGAGAACAGCCAGTATATCGAATATCAATAGAAAGGGAAATATTTTTTGATATTCTCCTTTGTCAGCGCAGTGCCGTAGCCGCTGTCCTGGAATGCTTCGCAGTTCCTGATTTTTGAGCCTCTTTCCTTACCGTACTGTTCAATAAGCTTGGCCCTGAATGGTTCGGCATTTGATCTGGCGCCCCAGATCTTGCCCAGCCATGCCCTTCTTTCCTTTTCTGTTTTGGGAACCTGATCAAGCTGACCGCGGTTAAAGGGGAGCCATTCATACATCTGAGAGGTGTGCTGATGATACATGTCTATCTTCTTCTCAATCACATCATCGATGTCTATGCATACATCCGGGATGAAAGGCTCGGGATGAACGAACTGGTCATAAGTGTAAAGAAATACCGGATTTTTCTCAAGGAAGGGGACTTCCGGAAGTATCTTCGGAACCGTAACCATGTAGGCAGCATCCAGAACCAGTGTCCCGCAGTACCGGTGGTCAGGGTGATAGTCGTAGGGGCGGGGAAAAATGACTATGTCTGCCTTCTGTTCCCTGATGAGCTTTATAACCTCCAGCCTGTTCTCATAGGTAGGCATTAGCTGACCGTCGTGGTTGTCGAGTGTAATGTACCTGACACCTATGACTTCACCAGCCTTTCTTGCTTCTTCCCTCCGGATTTTTGCCAGTTCTTCTGAGCTGTAGGTCTGATGCCCTGCATCGCCGTTTGTTAGCGAAACCATGAGAACATCATGCCCTGCCTTTGCCCATTTGTATGCAGTACCTGCAACTTCATCCGGATCGTCGGGATGGGCACCGATGATAATTATGTGAAGCTTGTCATTTTGTTTTACCTGCTGACTGCTGGCCCCTGATGCCAGGCCCAGCAATACAGGCACCAATGCAATAAGTCTGAGTATTTTCATGTCGTATGGGTTTTGGCTGGCAATATAAGAAAACCATTGATAATTTCAATGCACCGGAACGGAGAAACCTGGAACGGTAATCGGTAATCTGTAATCGGTTGGGTGTCGATCAGGCGTGAGGTGTGAGGCGGGAAGAAGACGAAGAGACTTAGAGACGTTTGACACGGAGTCGACATGTCAACAGTGACTTAGAGAACCAGCACCGTTGAACCCTTGAACCGTTGAACCGTTGCACCCTGAACCTTGAACCCTGAACCTTGAACCCCGAACCTTGAACCCCGAACCTTGAACCATCCATGTCTGGTCACCACTCGCTGTTGGCCAGTTCCCAGATATTTGCAAATCCGATTCTGACTATCTTCTGCATGATATCCCAGTCAACCGTCGAAATGTCATCCTCAGGGGTATGATACTCTTCCCTGTGTCCGGGTTTGAACCTCATAATGGGAATACCTGCGTCTACGAATGACCTGTGATCGCTTCCTCCGGGCGGATCGGCGGAAGGCTGGTATTCCACATCCAGGTCAATACCGTAGCTTTTAAGGTGCTTCTCCGTCATGGTTTTGAATACGGGATAAGCGTCGGTGTAGATCATGTATGCTTTATTGTATTCCTTTTCGGATACATATCTCGATATCATGTCGAAATTAAGATTGAGCCGGATGTCAGACGCCGGGAATGGCAGATTTGCCACAAAATGCCTCGAACCAAGCAGGCCCTCTTCCTCCGCTGCCCACAGGGCAATAATTATCGTCTTTTCTGGCTTTACACCGGTTTCCATTACAGCCTTTGCAATTGTCATGATGCCGACGGTCCCCGATCCGTTGTCGTCGGCGCCGTTCCATACATACCCGTTCCACATGCCCATGTGGTCGTAATGAGCGCCTGCCACTATTATCTGTGAGGGATCCTTTCCCTCGATAATCCCGATTACATTCCTCACCAGAACAACCTCGGTATTCACTGTTGTCTTAAGAAAGATCTTTTTCCCTGTCAGGTCGGCCTGCGGTTTGACGTAACTGCTGGCAGATTTGCTTATATATTCCTTTGTATTGAAACCGGTTCCCCTGAATAATTCATCTGCAGTTCTGGGGGAGACTATAATCCTCACGAAACTGTCGGAGGTCTTTGCCGAAGGGAGTGAATAGTCAACATACGGCCGGCCGGATCCCGGTCTTTTTTCCGATGGTGCCAGATCCGGAAAAGGAAGGCCCGGGACCGTTCCTGACACTTCAACATCAGGATCAAACTCTATTATTCCGGCTGCACCCAACTGCCTGGCAATACGCTCCGCCTGCAACGAACTATTTGATAGTTCTGTTGTTGACAATTTGTCTTTAAGGAATCCGGGAGATCCTGCAATTCGCAGCACGAATTTTCCCCTGAGGTCCTGACTGCCGAAATCATCTATCCGTAATTTTTCGTTTCTGATGCCGAAACCAACAAATACAACAGGAGCCTCAATCTCAACAGATTGTTCTGGGATTCTCGTAAGGAAATCGACATTATGAGCAAGGCTCACGGTTTTAATGTGTTCTTTCCCGTCCGGGACTATGATTTTCATTACGGGGGTTTCACCCCGGGTTGACTTTACCAGCGGGAAATTCTGAAAGTACGTTTTTTCAGGAGTCCCGAATGTCCCGGATGAAGTTCTTTCCCTCGAGGTATCGCCACCGGGAGCAACGCCGTAAAGCCGTAACTGGCTGGCAATATATTCAGAAGCCAGGTAATCGCCCCTGGTGCCGGTTCCCCTGCCTTCCATATTGTCGGAAGCCAGAATACCAAGCTGTGCCTTAAGAACATTCTCATTAATGTTCTGAAGAGCCTTCATGAAGTTGTCACCTCCCGTCTGGGCTTGCACCACCATGATGGCGGGTACGACAATAAAAAGAAGGATCAATTTGTACTTTTTCATCAATCTGCAGAATTTTGTATTGCAATTGGATTTCAATATTAATCAAAAATGAGAATTCATCATAAATATTAACCCATGAAACTGAAACTTTAAAAGACGCAAGACTCAAGACTCAAGACTCAAGGCGCAAGGCAGAAGGACTGGCTTACTGCCAACTGAATTCTGCCAACTTCCAACTCGCCCTCCGCTCTGTGCCCTAAGCCCTGAGCCCAGCGTCATTTCCCGGTCGCACGCCTTCATGCCTTTATGCCTTTACGCCTTAAATTCCATATTGTTTCAGGTAAAAAAATTGTCGTAAAACGATAAGCGGGATATCGTTTTGGGTAAAAAATTCTGTTATTCTGCCTCTTGTGGTCTTCTTACCTCAATTTTCAGAGATTGCTATATTTGCATAAAAAATACTATGAAAAGAATTTTACTGGCTGCAATATCCGCTGTTATTCTGAGTATTTCCCTGAACGGACAGGAGAAGAAAGTCTATGATAACGGGTACATAGTTAAGGTGGGAGACCAGGCTCCTGATTTTAAGATAAACGAAGCCGGCGGTAAATCGTACAGGCTTTCGGATCTCAGGGGAAAGGTTGTGATGCTTCAGTTTACCGCGAGCTGGTGTTCTGTATGCAGGCAGGAGATGCCTTTCATTGAGAAGGAGATCTGGCTTCCCTCCAATAAGTCGGATCTTGCAGTAATAGGTATCGACCGTGACGAACCTCTTGACAAAGTATTGAAATTCAAAAAGGATATCGGTGTAACTTACCCTCTTGCCCTTGATCCGGGAGCCGATATCTTCGGGCTATATGCCCTGAAGGAAGCCGGTGTCACCAGGAATGTGATAATTGACCGGTCGGGTAAAATAATTTTTCTGACACGTCTTTTTGACCGGAATGAATTTGACCTTATGAAGAAGGCGATAGCCAGCGAGCTTGCCCGCAAATAAAACTTTTCTTCCCTTACAGGCCTTATATGGCCCGGTTTTTGACGAATATCTGAAACTTTTGGTGAACTTCACCGTTATATGTCAGATGAGGATGAAAGTAATTTCAATTGTCTGTGTACTTTTTTATCTGATTAACATGTAGAACTAAAAACCAAAGAAATGAAAAAATCAATTTTAATTGTACTATCTGTTTTTCTTGCACTTCCCGCATTTTCGCAGGTGAATTTCGGACTGAAGGCGGGCGTCAGCACCACAAATGTTAAAATGGAGGATGTAAAAACTTTGACATCAGGTGAAACAGAGTATCTGGTCAACGCGATAAAGGGGGCAAATTATGGTTTCCACGCCGGAGCATTTGTAAGGTTCAGTGTGTTCGGATTCTATATTCAGCCGGAACTTCTATTCGCATCCAGGACTGATGAGTATAAGATTGAAGGAGGTGTTGCGACAGAAGTTGTGAAACAGCAGTTCAATCAGCTTGATCTTCCGATAATGTTTGGAGCAAAGCTTGGCCCGGTCCGCCTCAATGCAGGCCCTGCCGCACGTCTTCTTATCAATTCTCCCAAGGATCTGATTGACCATCCAGACTTCAAGGCAATGTACAATGACCTCACGTTCGGGTATCAGGCAGGGATTGGAGTTGACATTGTCAAAAAGATCACCCTCGATCTTAGGTATGAAGGCAGTCTGCAGAAATACCAGACAAAGATAGAGAATGAAGCTGGCACCAGGTTCACACTTGATGACAGGCCAAACGCGTTTCTTTTCAGCGTAGGAATAATGTTCTAAGCGGTAATAGTCAACGATTCAGGGACATTGTTTGCAGTGTCCCTGTTTTTATTTTGAAAACAGCATTTTGAGGGATACCAGCAGCAGGAGAATGGCAAATATCTTTTTCAGGATGTGCTGGGGGATGTTGAGAGCAAACTTGGATCCGAAAAAGGACCCGATGATGAATGCCCCTGCAAGTATCAGCGCAAATTTAAGATTAACCTCACCTGCCCTGTAGTAGTTATACGCGGCAATAATGCCGATAGGAGGAAGCATCACTGCAAGACTGGTACCCTGAGCCTGGTGCTGGCTCAGACCCAGAATGAACACAAGTGCCGGAACCATGATTATCGCACCTCCGATGCCCAGCATACCTGCGGCAACACCGGTGATGATACCGATAACGATAAGTGACAATAAAACTGTTGTGGTCATAACTATTTGATTTGAATGGTTTGTCAAACTTAAAAGCTCAAAAATAATCATTTGTATCAGAGTAAGGCAAATCAGCAGCTTTCTTTAAATTTGTAAAATATCCTTTAGTGCATGAGTAGGAGGAGATTGATACTAATTATCCTGTCGCTGATTCTCCCGGCTGCCTTTTTCATTGCAGTTGCATTGTATGGCAGGTTGTACAGCCCGTCGGTTTATCCGGTGGGAGAGGAGTCGGTACTTTTCATTCCTGAAGGAGCAGGCTATGAGCAGGCAATGGATACGATCGAAGCCAAACTGGAGATCAAAAACCTTAAGGTACTTAAATGGGTTGCCGAGAAAAAGAAATACCCCGTTCTTATTAAACCGGGTAAGTATGTTATTAACAAGGCACTGAGCAATAACGACCTGATAAACATGCTCAGGGGTGGCCGGCAGACACCGGTAAGGATCACCTTCAACAATATCAGGACGCTTAACGAGCTTGCCGGCAAGATAGGAGGGCAGATTGAAGCTGACTCGGCAGAGATAATGGCTTTCTTTTCTGACCCTGGAAACTACAGTAGCGACGGATTCAGGCCAGAGACCGTCATTTCGGTCTTTATCCCTGATACCTATGAGTTTTACTGGAACACCAGCGCCCGGAAACTGTACACCAGAATGCTGAAGGAATACAACAGATACTGGAACAGGGACAGGATCAGAAAGAGCGAAGATATAGGGCTTTCGCCTGTGGAGGTGTCCACTCTTGCCTCAATTGTTGATGAAGAGGCACTTAAGAATGATGAGAAGCCCAGGATCGCTGGAGTTTACATGAACAGGCTCAGGAGAGGCATGCCCCTTCAGGCTGATCCCACTATAAAATTTGCAATTAATAATTTCAACGTCAACAGGATACTTTACCGCCATCTCGAAACCGATTCTCCGTATAACACTTACAAATATGCGGGGCTGCCTCCCGGTCCGATAGCCTGTCCGTCGATCAATGGTTTGGAAGCGGTCCTGAACGCCGAGAAGCACGATTATCTTTATTTTGCAGCCAGACCAGATTTCTCAGGGTATCATAATTTTTCAAGGACACTGTCGGAGCATAACATGAATGCCCGCAGGTACCAGAAGGAGCTTAACAGGAGGCGGATTTACAGATAGGCAGACTTCAGATCACCTCCACCTCGCGTTCAAGGGCAATACCGAAAGTATCAGCGACGGATTTCCTTACCTTTTCTGACAGGTCGAACAGTTCCCTGCCTGTTGCGTTTCCGTGATTGACAATAACCAAAGCCTGTTTTTCGTGTACTCCTGCATCGCCGATCCTTTTTCCCTTCCATCCGCACTGTTCGATAAGCCAGCCTGCCGGTATCTTGACTAAACCTGACCGGTCTCTGAAAACGGGCATTTTCGGAAAACTCTTCTGAATATTTTTAAGGAGGTCTTCGGATACAAATGGATTCTTGAAGAAGCTGCCGGCATTACCAATCTGTTCGGGGTCGGGAAGCTTTGCCTGTCTCGTGCTGATTACAATTTTCCTGATATTGGAAAGTGATGTTGAGCCGAGCTTGCTCAACTCATCCTTGAGTGACCCGTATTCCAGGCATAGTATGGGCCGTGTCGACAGTCTGAATAAGATCTTTGTTATCAGGTATTTGCCTTTGAGTTCATTTTTGAAAACACTGTCCCTGTACCCGAACTTGCATTCGGTGTCAGTGAATTCCCTGATTGTCCCGTCGGCAAGCGAAATGGCTCTTACCTTTTCAATCACATCCTTTACTTCCACTCCGTAGGCGCCAATATTCTGGACTGCAACAGCACCGACCCGGCCGGGTATATGAGAAAGGTTTTCCAGGCCTCCCAGACCGTTTTTTACAGTCGATTCCACCAGTTTGTCCCACAATACTCCGGCTCCTGCAGAAATGATTATATCAGCCCCCTTTTTTCCTTCCATTGTAATACCTTCCATTTCAGGATGTATGATTGTGCCGTGAAAATCATCCGTAAAAAGGATGTTGCTTCCGCCACCCAGAACCAGGTAGTTTTGTTCTGTTCCCCTGTGCTTTTTGAAAAAAAGAACAGCATTGTCCTCGAGTTTGAAGGCAGCCAGATGATCGGCCCGTACATTAATGCCAAATGTATTGAACTTCTTTAGTGAAATCTTTTCGTAGATCATGTCAGGTTAGTGTCGCGTAAAATTAGCAAAACGAAGCAAATCCATTTAATAGAGGGATTGGTTTTTCTCTTTTAAATAGTATTTTCGCGTTAATCAATCATTAATCAAACCCTGACAACCTGAATCAGATATGAAAAGCAATCGTCGTGATTTTTTGAAGCATGCCACGGTGGCTGGCGCCGGAGCCTTCGCAGGAGGACTTCTGGGTGGCTGTACTCCGAAGGAAACGGAATCGAATCTTTCATCAATTATTGAAGCTGTTAAAAAGTCCCATACGGGACGGTTTAATATGTCGGGATATGCAGCCCCGGCCCTTCCGGTGGTGAGGGTTGGTTTTATAGGTGTCGGCGACAGGGGAAGCGGAGCAGTTGAAAGGCTGTCATATATAGAGGGTGTGGAGATCAGGGCGCTTGGAGACCTTCGTCCCGCAGCCGTGGAGGCATCGCAAAAATATCTGGCACGGATAGGCCGGCCGGCTGCAAAGGAGTTCCACGGTGATGAGACTATCTGGAAGAAGCTTGTGGAGATGACTGATCTTGACCTTATTTATATCTGCACTCCATGGATATGGCATACGCCAATGGCTTTATATGCCATGGAGAATGGCAAGCATGTGGTATGCGAGATTCCGGTAAGCAGAACAATTGATGAAGCATGGCAGCTTGTGGAAACATCTGAAAGGACAAAGAAGCACTGCATGATGCTCGAGAACTGCTGTTATGATTTCTTCGAGCTTCTCACACTGAATATGGCGAGGCAGGGGATGTTCGGTGATATACTGCATGGTGAGGGTGCATATATCCACAATCTGATGGGCTACAATTTCAAGAAGCCTCTCGATGAGCGACAGGCTGACGGAGCCTATACAGGCATGTGGAGGCTTAAGGAGAATGCAGAGAGAAACGGGAACCTGTATCCCACTCACGGACTGGGACCTGTATGCCAGATAATGAATATAAACAGGGGCGACAGGATGGAATACCTTACCTCCATGTCGACCAACGATTTCACGATGGGGAAACATGCAAATGAACTTGCCGCCGGAGATCCGTTTTTCACACCATTCGCAAACAAAACTTACCGGGGAAACATGAACACCTCACTCGTGAGGACCAACCTTGGCAGGACTATTCTGATTCAACATGATGTATCTTCGGTTCGTCCCTATTCCCGGCTCCACGTGATAAGCGGGACTTCAGGCGCGGCAAGCAAGTATCCCGGGCCCGAACGGATTGCAATGGGGCATGACTGGCTCAATGAAGAGGAACTAAGGGATGTTACTGAGAAGTTCACTCCCGAAATAGTGAAAAGAGTCGGGGAGATGGCAAAGAAGGTTGGGGGTCACGGAGGAATGGATTTCATTATGGACTGGAGAATGATCGATTGCCTGAGGAACGGCCTGCCGCTCGATCAGGATGTTTACGACGGCGCATTGTGGAGTTCCGTTGCGCCTTTGAGCGAATGGTCGGTTGCAAACAGGTCTCAGTCGATAGACGTCCCGGATTATACCTGCGGAAACTGGAAAGTCAACAAGCCTCACGACATTAACCTTGAGAAAGGAGGCAATACTCAGGTTATTGAAGTAACTGAGGTCAGGGAAGATGTTCAGCTGAATGTCAACGGCTGATATCCATGGTTAAAGCTATAAACGACTGGTTATAAATATCCTGTATTTCAGTGGATTATATTGAAATGGCGGATGGGTGATTTTAAAATTGATTCATTTCCCTTGCTATTACAATATTTTTATACTTTTGCGGGCACAATTCAAGATAGGAGATTATCCTGCAATGAATATCGCGCTTTTTTTTATCGTTCTGATTCTCTCTTTTGCGCTTTTCCTGGTCCCTAAAATCCTGAAGCACAGTACCGCACTGTTTGTACTTGCAGCAGGCATTCTGATAACCACAGGCTGGAGCTTTGAAGTGTTGGCGGGAAGTGCCGGGGAACTAAGACTGGAAACCGTTTTTCCCCCTCTGGGAAAGACATTCACACTCATTGTCGACAGACTGTCGGCGTTTTTCATACTTGTGGTTAACCTTACCCTTCTTGTCGGATTAATCTATGCTAAAGGCTATCTGAAGCCATATTACCAGAGCAAGAACTCGCTGCGCTTTTCAATTCACTACTTTTCGTACCTGTGGCTTTATTTCTCAATGGTCCTGGTGTTGATCACCCGCGACGGATTGTCCTTTCTTATAGTTTGGGAAATAATGGCGCTTTCATCATTCATGCTGGTCATTTTCGATGCAGAAGACACCTCGATCATGAAAACCGGTATCAGCTATCTTATCCAGATGCATGTTGGCATGTTCTTCCTGATGTTTGCCTTTCTCATTCTTGATCATGAAACGGGGGAAATGAGTTTTGATGCCCTGGGTGTCTACTTCAGGGATCATTCGAACCTGCTCCTTTTCATCCTGTTCTTCATTGGATTTGGTATCAAAGCCGGATTTATTCCGCTGCACACATGGCTTCCACAGGCACATCCGGCTGCCCCTTCGCACGTTTCGGGAGTGATGTCGGGAGTGATGATAAAGATGGGAATATATGGTATTATGCGAGTACTGCTCTATGTCAGCCAGGATCTTCTGCAGATCGGAATCCTGATCCTGATCGTATCGCTCATATCGGGGCTGCTCGGAGTGATGATGGCGATAGTGCAGCATGACCTGAAAAGGTTGCTGGCTTACCACAGCATCGAAAACATCGGGATAATTGGCATCGGCATCGGGCTGGGAGTAATCGGACTCTCTACCGGGAACAATGCGCTGAGTATCCTGGGATTCAGCGGCGGATTACTCCATGTGCTTAACCATTCCCTGTTTAAATCGCTCCTTTTTTTCAGTGCGGGATCCGTATACACCTCCACTCACACCAGAAACATTGAAAAGATGGGAGGGCTGATGAAGCGAATGCCCTATACATCCGTGCTTTTTCTTATAGGGTCGCTTGCTATCTGCGGTCTTCCTCCCTTTAATGGATTCATTTCCGAATACCTGATTTACCTGGGTATGTTCAGGGACCTGCCGGCGTCGGGGATGCATGAGTCAATACTTGTGCTTGGATCAATTGTAGGCCTGTCGCTCATCGGAGGCCTTGCCATTTTCTGTTTTACAAAGGCATTCGGGATAGCTTTTCTCGGGGAACCGCGCTCACAGCATTCAACATCAGCCGTCGAAGTTGAGAAGGTGATGATTTTCCCGCAATTTGTTTCAGTTGCCCTTATAATTCTCATCGGAGTTGCTTCGCCATGGTTTGTAAGGCCCGTTTTTGATATAGTCTCTTCAGGATTCGGCATTGAAGGGATGCCCGGAGTAGCGGATTCAACAATACCCGGACTTTCGATGATAAGTCTCATTTCAGGAGTGTTCATTATGCTTGTGCTTGCCTTATCACTGTACAGGCAGTTCCATCTGAAGTCTGTTAAAGTGAGCCGGGGTCCGACATGGGGATGCGGCTACACTGCCCCGGATCCTAAACAGCAGTACACTTCAACTTCTTTTGCATACAACTACAACCATCTGGCAAAACCGGTTATCGGGACAAAAAAGATGATGCCTGAGATATTGGAGGATGAAATCTTCCCGGTGGAAAGGAGCTACAGTTCCAAAAGTGACGATGTATTCCAGAAAGTTTTAATTGACAGGCCTGCTGGTCTGGTCTCTTCGCTTCTGAAAAAGATAGCTGTGATGCAGACTGGGAAGGTACAGCACTACGTCCTGTATGCATTTATATTCATGCTCTTTGTGCTTTTTCTCACCTGGCTCAATATTATCTGATATGGCAGGATTGATAATGATATTGATATCGGCTTTGTTCTTCCCCGGAATGATCCTCCGGACAAAGAGCATTGCATCAGGGCGCAAGGGACCCGGAATCCTTCAGCCTTTAAGGGATGCAGGAGTTCTTGCAAGGAAGGGGAGCGTATTCAGCACGACGACGGGAATGATCTTCCAGGTTGCACCTGTGATTTCACTCGCTTCAGTCATCTGTGCGATACTGGTAGTGCCATTTGGACATCAGGAGGCACTGATTCACTTCGAAGGAGACTTTATATTTTTTGCATACATCCTGGCACTGGGGCGTTTCTTCATGATAATTGCCGCTCTCGACACCGGGAGCAGCTTTGAAGGAATGGGAGCAAGCCGCGAAGCGTTTTTTTCAATGCTTATCGAACCCGCATTTTTTATCCTTATGGCTACCTTTTCGATGTTTACCGGACTCGTTTCCTTTTCGGACATATTCAGCCATTTTTTCATTACCGGTAATCATTATGTTTTTATATTCAGCATTATAGGTTTTTATTTGTTTATCCAGACTGCATTGATCGAAAACAGCCGGCTTCCTGTCGATGATCCCAAAACCCATCTGGAGCTTACAATGATTCATGAAGTGATGATCCTCGATTACAGCGGATTCGACAAAGCACTTATCCATATCACAACATGGCTGAAATTTGCCGTATACGGATCGCTGATGTATAATGTTATAGTACCGGCCGGATGGAATATTTTCCTGCAGATCGGACTCTTCATTGCCATTCAGGCTTTGTTTGCGGTTATTGTAGGATTACTCGAATCATTCAGGGCAAGAAACAAGATGAACAAGAATCCCAAGTTCATCCTAACAATATCGGCAATTGCACTTCTTGCCTTTGTGGTTATACTGACACTGAACCTGAATATGAATAGTAATTTTTAAAAAGCGATGGTGATTTACCTCATAGTGTTATTTGCGATAACCCTCGTCTATTTTGCCTCGGCCGAACGACTGGTGACTTACATACGGCTCATCGGCATTCAGGGTCTGCTATTGTGCGGGATCGCCATATTTGAACTTACCGAAGTGAACACCGTAAATCTCATATTCATTATTGCGGAGACTATCATAATAAAGGCAATAGTGATACCTTACCTTCTTAAGCGCATCACAACGCAATCAGGAGTAACCAAGGTTCACAGGCAGGCAATGCCCGGATTTTATCTTATAATACTGTCGGTTACGGCCCTGCTGGCAAGTCTTATCCTGTCATATTCGCTGAAAAATCCTTATGTGAACGTGATTTACATGACGATTGCCCTGTTCAGCCTGTTTACGGGGCTCCTGATGATTGTTACCCACAGGCTGATAATCTCCCATCTGACCGGCTTTCTTATAATTGAAAATGCTGTTTTCGTTTTTTCGATCGCTGTTGGAAATGAAATGCCGATGCTTATCAATGTCGGAATTCTCCTGGATATTTTTGTCGGGGTGCTTATTCTTGGCTTTTTCGGATTGCGCCTTAAACCCCATACAAACGAACTAACCCTGCTAAAAGACTAACATGCTGCTGTTGTTTTTTATAATATCGGTGCTTGTCTGTCTGTCGATGCTGCTCTTCAGAAGCAAAAACCTTACAAAGATCCTGATGGCGGGCTTTGCTATTATGCATATAGGGCTTAGCATTTACTCATTTACCAGACTCGACACAACCGAGCTCAGGTTTTTTACCTATACCGGGATAGGAGTTCTTCTTCTTTCGGTGCTTTCAATCCTGGCAATCCCGGTTGTTTACCATGGCTTTATTTATACAGCCGGCGATGATACAAGGAAATTCAATATCTATCATGCTTCGCTGGTTGCCCTTATGACCTTTATGACCGGAGCATACCTGGCAAACGGCATGACGGTGCTATGGGTATTTGTTGAAGCAACGACACTCGCTGTGGCATTGCTGATCTATCACGACCGGACTGCCGCAGCACTTGAGGCAACCTGGAAATATGTATTTATCTGTTCGGCAGGGATTGCGCTTGCATACCTTGGGATTCTCTTCCTGGGATTCATTTACGGACGGGAGGATGCAGCCAGCCTGTCATTCTCATCACTCTCCACGATTATAAACCAGGCAAATCCGATGTATCTCAGGATTGCATTCCTGTTTGTGCTGACAGGGTTCAGCACGAAGATGGGTCTTTTCCCTATGCACACTGTAACAATCGATGCTCACTCAGTCGCACCTCCGCCGATCAGCGCTTTGATCTCAACAACCCTTATGAATGTGGGCTTTCTTGCGATATTCAGGGTTTATACACTGTTCTCGTCTTCCTCAATTTTCCCGTTCATGAACAGTGTGCTGATAATTGCCGGACTGCTTTCAATTCTCGTCGCTGCAGGCTACATGCTTAAGGCCAAGCACCTGAAACGAATGCTGGCATACTCAAGCCTCGAGAATATGGGCCTGGTTGCAATAGCAATCGGAGTTGGTGGCATAGGGTACTATGCCGGAATTTTGCTGCTCCTGTTACATTCACTTGCAAAATCGAGCCTGTTTTTCCAGATGGGCCAGCTGTCGAGGGTGCTTCATACATTTAAACTGGACAGTTGCGGCAGGTATATGAAACTTTATCCTGCCGGGGCAATGGTATTACTTCTTGGAATGATTTGTATACTTGCGCTTCCTCCATCGGGACTTTTTATTACTGAATTCCTGATCTTCAAGGGAATGGTTGGCAATGGCCAATGGGTTGTCATGATTACGGCTGTGGTGCTTTTATGCTTTGTGGTTTATGCAATGAGTACGCGCTTCATGCATATTTTATTCTCAAATCCGCGCGGTGAGTCCGGACTTCCGGAACCGGGCAGGGTAAACGGGATTGAGACCATCAGCCAGTTTGTCCTTCTTGGTGTGGTAGTGCTTATGTGCTTCTATCAGCCCTCCTTCCTGTCGGAGATGATAAATCAGGGGATTAGTCTTTTGCCGAAATGAGAAAATAATGAGCGAGCTTTTCAAAGAGATATCATCCAATCCGTTTACTGTCAGCCTCGATATGATCCCGGTGCTGGATTATGAGCAGTTCTGTGATCAGGCCGCCCGGATACTGAAGGATGAATCCGAACATTGTGTGGCATATTACGCCGTGGAGATGCAAGGCAGCCTGAAGCTTATCTGCTGCATTGCAAATGACAGGGATCACATTTTCAGGGTGTTTTCTTCCATGCTTCCTGCAGGTAAAGGCACTGTAAGGTCTTTGTCGAAGAATGTCCCTCAGCTTCATGCATATGAACGTGAGATTCACGAGAATTACGGTGTTGTTTTTGAGGGGCATCCATGGCTCAAGCCGGTGAGGTATCCTCACAACCGGGCATCAGAGGCATCGGTTATGGACAACTATCCTTTTTACAGGATAGAAGGAGAGGAGCTTCATGAGGTCGGAGTAGGACCCGTACATGCAGGTGTTATTGAACCCGGGCATTTCAGGTTCATCTGCAACGGCGAAAAGGTTCTGCATCTTGAAATTCAACTTGGTTACCAGCACAGGGGTGTGGAGCGGCTTCTGGCAGAAACCCGAAGCGGGCTCAGGCGCAGTGTTCTGTGCGATAGTATTGTGGGTGACTCATCTGTCGGTTATTCACTTTCGTACTCCCGGATGATTGAATCTCTGGCAGGCATCCAGCCCTCCCGGGTAATTCAGATGGAACGGTGCATTGGTCTCGAACTGGAAAGGATAGCTGTCCATATCGGCGATACGGCTGCATTGTGCGGTGATGTGGCATACCAGCTTGGTCAGGTTGTTTGTGAGGCGCTCCGGACCGAAATAATCAACACCACCCAGTTCTGGTGCGGCAACAGGTTCGGAAAAGGACTTGTTCGTCCGGGAGGCACAAATTACAAAATGACTGCCGGAGTTGCTGACAAAATTCTCTCTGTTCTTGAGGATGTCGGAAAAAGGTTTGCCTCTGTTTCCGACAGGATATATTCCCTTCAGAGTGTTATGGCAAGGTTCGAGGATATCGGCCAGGTCACCAGGCAACAGGCGCTTTCAATTGGCGCTGTGGGGATGGCAGCCAGGACATGCGGAATCAGACGTGATATAAGATGGTCGCATCCTGATCAGTGTTACAGCGATTATTCGTTTGAGCCGGTGGTTCTCGAAACCGGTGATGTGCTTGCACGCGGGCTGCTCAGGGTTAAGGAAGTAAATGAATCCATAAACCTTATTTCCGGACTTATATCTGACTGGAGAAATCAGCCGGCAGAGCACTCTCTTCCTGATTACAAATGCAGCCTCAGGCCTGACAGTTTTGCATTGTCACTTGCTGAAGGATGGAGAGGTGAGATATGCCATTCCGTAATCACTGACGGGAGCGGAAATATTGTTCATTACAAGGTGAAGGATCCGTCGTTCCACAACTGGATGGCTCTTGCTCTGGCGGTCAGGAACCAGGAGATCTCCGATTTTCCGGTCTGTAACAAGAGCTTTGACCTGAGTTACTGCGGGAATGACCTTTAATGCTTATAACTGAGAGATGTACAGGGAAATAAAAATATTAAGGCAGCACGGAATCCAGTATGTCAGGAACCTCAGGAAACAGCCGGTATCTGACCTGCTCCGGGGAAGGCCTGTGATTTCGGGGGATATTACGGCTCCTGAAATCGAAAAGGTCAGTTCCCTGTGTCCGTCCGGCGCTATCGATAGGGATAGCGGGTCAATCGATCTGGGCCTTTGTGTTTTTTGCAGGGAATGTGAGTTCTGTCTGAAGGAAAAGATCCGGTTTACAAATGACTACCGGATAGCAGCCAGCAGGAGGGAGGATCTTGTTATCCGGCCGGGAATTGAGGCTCCTCTGAGGCTGAACGCGGATGTAATACGCAAGGAGATCAGGAAGATTTACAGGCGTTCGCTTAAGTTGAGGCAGGTATCAGCCGGCGGGGATAATTCGTGTGAGATGGAGCTTAATGCATCGGGCAATGTGAACTTTGATCTGGGACGCCATGGTATTGAGTTTACAGCATCACCGCGACATGCCGACGGGATAGTGATAACCGGACCGGTAACTTCAAATATGGCCGCAGCACTAAGACTGACATATGAAGCAGTACCCGATCCGAAGGTGATCATTCTGGTTGGAACCGATGCGATCAGCGGAGGCATGTATGCCGGTTCACCTGCTGTTGACAGGAGTTTTATAGAAGATCATCACATTGATCTCTATGTTCCGGGCAACCCGGGCCATCCTCTTACTTTCATCAACGGGATTCTCGATCTTCTCGGAAAGAAATGACAGGCGGGGCAAAGATTTTTGCCTGCAGTTACTACTGATGTAATATTGAAATCAATACCCGGCAGCCTGTCCGTCCTTTCTGGACTCCGAGGCACCGTACCAGACCTTGTTTTTCTCGTCCCACATTATAGCCTGATAACCCCCGTAGGAGCCCAGGTTCCACTGGACATTATGTCCCATTGAAAGCAGTTGCCTGATTTCTTCCCAGCGCACTCCGCTTTCGAGGTAAAGAATGCCGCCGTCGGTCATCACCTGACCAGTGGGTTCAGAGGATCCGGTGTGGTAAATTCTGGGAGCGTCACCGGCTTCCTGGAGGTTCATTTTGAAATCCACAAGGTTCACTATCACCTGGACATGTCCCTGGGGCTGCATATCACCGCCCATAACGCCAAAGCTGATATAGGGCTTTCCGTTTTTGGTGATGAAGCCGGGTATGATTGTGTGAAACGGTCTTTTCCCCGGGGCATATGCATTGGCATGGCCCGGATCGAGGCTGAACATTTCACCCCTGTCCTGGAGGATAAAGCCCAGACCGGTAGGGCACATCCCTGAACCCATTCCGCGGTAGTTGCTCTGTATGAGTGAAACCATGTTGCCATATCTGTCGGCAACTGTTAGATAGATTGTATTGCCTGCTTCAATTTTACCCGCGCTGACTACGTTGGCAGCCTTTGCCGGATTGATATGCTTCCTCCGTTCAGCGGCATATTTTTTTGAAATGAGCTGTGCAACCGGTACCTTGCTGTATCTGGGGTCAGCATAGAATTTAGCCCTGTCCTCGAATGCCAGTTTTTTGGCCTCGGTGAAAGTGTGGATATACTGGGCTGATCCGAATCCCATCCGGGCAATGTCGAAGCCTTCGAGGATATTAAGCATCTGAATTGTAGCTATGCCCTGTCCGTTAGGTGGAAGCTCCCATATGTCGTAGCCCCTGTAGGAAGAACTGACAGGTTCGATCCATTCCGAACTGTGTCTCGATAGATCGTCATATGTCAGGAATCCGCCATGCGACTTCATGAAAGCATCGATAGCCTTTGCAATGCTCCCGCGGTAGAATTCGTTTCTCCCGCCTTTTGCTATCTTGTCGAGGGTGTTGGCAAGATTAGGATTCCTGAAGATCTCGCCCTTTCCGGGAACCTTTCCGTTAGGCATATAGGTTTCCTTTATGTTAGGGAAGCCACTCAAAGCCCTGACGTTGCTCTCAAGATAATAGGCTATGACCTCGGTAACGGGAAAACCGTTTCTGGCATAATTAATTGCAGGCTGGAGAATATCCCGCATGGGAATCCGTCCGAACAATTCATGCATTTCAAACCAGCCGTCAACGCATCCTGGAACACTGACGGGAAGAGGACCGGTGGAGGGTATGAACTGGAGTCCCTGTTTCTTGAAGTATTCCAGTTTAAGCGATCTCGGTGATCTTCCGCTTGCATTGAGACCGTATAGTTTTTGCTTTTCAGCACTCCATATAATTGCAAATAAATCTCCCCCGATACCGCAACCGGTGGGTTCCACAAGTCCAAGGACGGCATTGGCTGCAATGGCCGCATCAATTGCATTTCCACCCTTCTTAAGAATGTCAAGGGCAGCCTGTGTAGCAAGAGGCTGGCTGGTTGCCGCCATCCCGTTCTGGGCAATTACTTCCGATCGTGTTGCAAAGTCCTTGCCTGTAACCCTGTCCTGAGCCATAATAAGTAACGGTATAAGGAAAAAGACAGATGCGATCAATATCTTTTTAGTCATTTCAATGCAGTTTGATAACTTATACAAAGTTAACAAACTAATGCGATTATTTTGTCATTGCCAGCCTCTTGAGGTCCTCCGGCATTTTTTCAATCGCGTATCTGAGAGAGGTTCTGGGCATTTCTGCCTTATTCTTCATTATGTAATTGAACACATCCGTATTATTTGACTGGCTTGCAGCCTTCAGCATCCATCCGTAACCCTTCTGAACCATGTCGTCGGGATCCATCAGAAGGATGTCGGCAATCTCAAAGATATCGTCCCTGAAAAGCCCTTTTCTTGCGGGTATGATCAGGGAGACTGCCGAAGCTCTTTTTACCCATCTTCCGGGATCATGTGCCCATTTCTTCAGAAAGGATATCTTTTCAGGATACATTACCATAAGGGTGCCTACAGTATGGTTGCAAAGTGTGTCGCAGGTCGCCCAGTTGGACACATATTTTTTGATCCATTTTTCAAACACCAGAATATCCGATGGTTCGTACTGCCTGCGTACATTATACGACCAATTGCAGGCAATGAAGCCTTCTTCCATGAATCCCGATTTCCAGAGTTCCTCGCAAAGCATGAAAACATCTTCCTTTGGCCTGTCTTTTATTGAGCTGAACCATGCTTTTCCAATTCTTCCAACGTCAGCTGATTTCAGTCCGTGGAGTTTTACAGCCTCCCTGAAGAATCTTTCTCCCGATTTTTTTGCCTGTTCATTACCGTTTGTTATCAGTTCCTGTCTGATCTGAGCAATTATCTGAGTCATAATTAAGAAATTAGGAAATATGAATATCTTCCTCCAGAAGGTTTACCTCTTTTACACTGCGGTTTTTGCAGTCGAGCCGCAGACTCTTTATTTCACAGGGTCTGAAGGTGCCTGTCCACCTGCGGTTAAGAAATGAAAAATCGACAGTGGCCGTCACGCTTTTTCCTGATGTCTCAACGCACCTGACAACAAGATCTTCTCCCTCCTCAGCCTGTTTGATAGAAGAAACAATAATGTTTGCATCGTTTACCGACACAAAAGATCCGGCTCCCGGCATTGATCCTCCATGAATTCCCTGGTATATTGCGATAGGGGGAGAGAGGAATTCTTCGGCCTTACGGGTGACAGAATTTTCCTGCCAGGTTCCCCTGTGAGGGACCAGCAACATGCGGAAAGAATGAATACCCTGATCCTGCCAGATATGTTCCTTGTCCATTTCGAGAACGCGCGGGTTATGGTGGGCGAATACGGCAGAGCGGATTACTGAAATGCGCATGTCATTTCCTTTTACGCTGTATCCGTATTTTGCATCATTGATAACTGCCAGTCCGTAGGTTGCTCCCTTTCCTGTTCCCGTAACATCTATCCATCGTTGTCCGGGATCCTCGTCACCGTTTGCCTTTCGACTTATGAACCCGTAGGAGGTTTCGTAGGTTGCTTCCGGAGAATCAACATTGACGGGGAAGGAGAATTTGACCATCTTAAGTTTTTCGTTCCAGTTCAGGCTGACTTTTGCCTCAACGGTTCTTGCCCCTGCATAAAGTATCCAGTCGATCGTAAGAGTTGAATCGCCGTATTTGGAAACTGACCTTAATATTCCGCGAAGCGGACCTGATTCAGGAATTTTTACAACGGTGTTTCCGAATGATCCGATCTCTTTTGAGAACGACTTAATGTCGTGGCTCCATGTATCGCTCGGATCATCTATAACTATGGCACGGCATCCGGAGGAAATTCCCCTGAATACTTCAATCCCGTTTTCCTTATCAAGCAAGTCTATTGATCCCGATTCGCGGACCGTAAGTTTAAGGAATTCATTCTCAACCGAATTTTCGGCGGTGTTTACACCGGGCATGGCATCCTGAGGTTCGCCGGCCCTGATCCTGATCTGCCTGTATCCCAGGGCAGGTATTGTGGTTCTGACCACAATACCCTTGCGGCTTCCTGTTTCGGTTGTCCCTGCGGTCCACTGGTGTCGCAGCAGGTTCCCCTTTTCATCCTCGGCTGTAGAAGGTGTTTTAAGGTCCCAGTTAAAATCGTATTCAATGTTACCCTTGATGTCCCAGGCATGGGGATTGAAGGCGATCATGTACTGCGAGGCAGGATCCTTTGATTCTATTTGCCATTCAAGCTTTTGAACAGCTTTATAAACGGCCTGATGTGCAACATCAAGGGCATAGCCGTAACCTTCGCGGGCTGATGCTGAGTGTTCAGGAACGGATGTACCTGCCAGGCTGTCGTGGAATTGAAGAAAGAGGACCCGTTTCCAGGCAGAAGTAAACTCCTCCCGGGGATATTTGAAATTCCAGATTACTGATCCAAGCGCTGATATCTTTTCGGCTGTTATCAGGGCAGCCTCTGAAAGCCGGTTATTCTTTTTTATCTCCGTTTCGGCCGTATAACAGCCGACTGCATGATGCTGAAGGTCATCCTTTATGACAGGAAGATTCAAATTTTCATCACCTCTTATTTCAGTAAAATATTTTTCAGGCGTGCTGAAAATGAGTACGGGAGCCCCGCTTTCATTCTGAATTTCCTTTATGGAAGCTATGTTTTCCTTTGTCGCCCCACCGCCGTGATCGCCTGCACCATAGTACGACATGAAGGATCTGAAAGGCTGATCCCTGAACTGTTCCATGACCTTTTCTATTCTGCCCCGAACCGATCTGCTGTCGTTGTAGCTGATGGGTATCCTGTAGGTGAGGACTTTGGATCCGTCGGGTCCTTCCCACCAGAACATGTCTGCCGGTATTTCTTTCTCCCCTGGTCCCGGGCGCATGAATACATAATTATCCATTCCCTGCGATTTGATTATTTGAGGCAGGGTTCCGGTATGACCGAACGAGTCGGGATTAAAGGCTACAGTGGCCCGGCGGCCTGTCAGTTTTTCAAGTGTCCGTTGTCCGTAGAGTCCCTGGCGCACCATAGCTTCGCCTCCTGGAATATTCATGTCAGGTTCAACCCACCATCCTCCGACTACATTCCAGCGTCCTTCGCCGACGCGTTTCCTTATTTCTGCAAGCATTCCCGGGTCATTTTCAGCTACCCACTCATAAAACTGGGCGGAGCTGGAGGTGAAAGCGAAGTCTGGTGTTTCGTTCATCCTGTCGAGGGCTGAACGGAAAGTACTGTGAACAACGGAGATGCCCTCCTGCCATGGCCAAAGCCAAACAGGGTCGATATGGGCATGACCGATAAGGTGGAACCTTAGTTTTGAAGCCTCAGCCGGCCATTTGCCGGTCTGGGTGAATCCGCTCAGGACAGGCGCAATTACAATACCGGCAGTTCCGGCAGCTGCCTTTCCGAGAAAATCCCGTCGTGTTATGCCATCCATTGTTTCAGTATTAATTAAAAATCCAGGTTGCTGGCTACCCGTCAATCATTGCCACACTAAGGCTTGCGTAATCGCCTACTGAATCACCGAGTTCTGCAGGGACTATTGTGCACACGGCTGCAGATGGCGCAAGGGCTTCCTGCCTTACCATTTCAAGGCAGGCCGGTTCGATAAACTGTCTGCAGCGGGCGAAAATACTTCCGATAACAATCTTTTCAGGATTCAGAATATCAATCAGCACAGAGATACCCTTGCCAAGATATTCTCCCGATATCTCGAGTATCTTAATGGCTGTCTTGTCGCCTGCGAATGCTGCTTCAGCCACATCCCTGGCTGAAATCCTGTCGATGTCCTCCGGAGTCCTGCAGAATGAAACCTTCTGATTGAGCGCAAATTTCTCGCTCACGATCTGACGGGCCAGGATTGCTATTCCTGTTCCGCTGCAGAAGCCCTCGAATGATCCCATTTTGCCGTAAGCTGTCGGGCCGTCCTTTGCAAGACGGACGTGACCCACTTCACCGGCAAGATCGTTGGCTCCCGTATACAGCCTGCCGTCGAGGATAAGTCCGCCGCCCATTCCCGTTCCGAATGTAAGGAAGATCATGTTCCTTGTGCCTTTCCCTGCTCCGAATTTCCATTCGGCAAGTGCGCAGGCATTGGCATCGTTCTGAAGGTAGACAGGCACTTTGAATTTATCCCTGAACAGGTCGACAATAGGAATATCGTCCCATCCCGGCAGGTTGGGAGGCGACTGTACAATGCCCTTTCTGCTGTCGAGAGGTCCGCCGCAGCTGATACCTATGGCTTTCAGATTCTCAATTCCCAGGCTTACTGCTAACTCCGATGCCGTATTAAGCAAAAGGCCGATGGCATGTCCGGGACCTTTGTGGGTTTCCGTGTTAAAGATGGTCTTACGAAGGATCTTCATATCCTCAGTTCCGGCAATGACCGCGCATTTTGTGCCTCCGACATCAATTCCAAGATAGTAATGGTTCATAGATTTATAGTTATTTCATGTTTTTCCAGAATCTTTCCTCAGATTTTCTCAGTTCTGTATTTTTTTTCCTTTCAAGTAAATAATAGAAAAGAATGGATATCAACCCCACTGCAATCAGTCCAAGTATAAGGTACTGCATTATCTCAGAAATTCTTGGATCGGTCTCTGCCATAGGTAATCCGGCGGAGGAAGAATCAGTTATCCTGCTTCCGACCCCGATGCCGAAAATATTCTTTACAAGGAACAGTGAGAAGAAAGTCAGTATGCCTGCTATTACCGGAGTCAGTACCCAGCCTGCAGCAATTTCTCCGATTACCCTGAAGTTAATATTCCTGGCCCCGCGGTAAAGTCCGATTCCGATAATGCTCCCGATAACAACCTGTGTGCTTGAAACCGGCACCATAGGGATGGGAGGGAGGCCTGCTTTCTGGATCAGGGAAGAAAGTGCGGAGGATGAGAATATAAATAATACAAGAGCCTGCGACAGGACTACAACAAAGGCTGACTCGGATGAAAGCTCCATTATGTTATTGCCGACCTGCTGCATTACCCGGTGCGAATAGGTGATTATTCCCGTAGCTATGGCAAGACTGCCTATAAGGAAGAGTTGTTGCTGCGACGACAGACTGAACAGTTTAAGATCGAGCGGATTAAGGTCGAAGGCCGGGATAAAGACTCCCATGACGTTGGCAATGTTATTTGCTCCCAGACTGTAAGCACCGAAAGCACCGACAATGATGAGGCCGGTTCTTATATATGATTCAAACCTTACAAGGTGGATGGCTGACTTTCTCTTCACAGCTTTAAGCAGGATGTAAAGGATGACTGCAAATACTGCTCCGAGGACCGGACCTGAAACCCATGTAGAAAGGATGCGTGTGAGTGTTCCGGCATCGGTTGGATTTCCCGTAAACAGGTTCCATCCGATAATTGCACCGACTATCGACTGGGTAGTTGAAACGGGAAGTGAGAATTTTGTCATCATGTAGACAACAATCGCAGCGGTAAGTGCGACAGTGAATGATCCGCCAATTGCGTTTACGGAACCAAGTTTTCCCAACGTATCGGATGCACCTGCACCCTGGACAACAGCTCCGATAATTACAAATACAGAAGCTACTAAAGCCGCCTTGCGGAAACTCAGCATTTTTGACCCTACTGCGGAGCCGAAGACATTGGCAGCATCATTGGCTCCCAGTGACCATCCAAGGAGAAGCCCGCTTGTGAGGAACAGGATAATCATTACATCACTATCTTGATTGCCATAATCGAAAGCATGTCGGCAGCCTTCTGGGCATTGTCGGAAATGTTCCCGATATGGTGAATAACATATCTGAGATGAGCTTTATGAGCAAGATCAAGTTCCTTCATATCGTGGAATATGATCTTTATTGTATTTCTTATAACCTTATCGGTCTCGCTTTCAAAGTAATAAACCTTAAGAAGTTTTTCTCTCACGGTATGGGGCGATTTGAAAAATGCCCGGGCGGCCGGAATAAGCTCTTCGCCGGCGCTTACAGAGGCTTCCATAATGCTTATGAAGTGGTGATGGAGCGCAGGGGGGATGTCGGGTGATTCGATACTGAATTCTGTGAGAGAAGCTTTAATTGTGTCAATTATCTCATCGAGTACATCAATCAGGGAGCTGACTTCGCCTCTGTGCTGGGGAAGGATTGAATGGGTTATCATCTCATTCTCGATCGATCGCTGCAATCTGTCGGCATTGCTCTCGAGCAGTTCCACTTTCTGTATATGCCTTTCGAAAGCCTCTGTGTCTCCGGCCAGGTACGCCTTGATTCCTTCCCTGAACACAAGCAAGCCCAGATCAATATTATCGAAGAACTCATCGATCTTAAGGATGAGATTTTTGGTGGTTCGCGTGAAAATAGCCATTTCAGTAATCTGTGGATTTAAACAAATATATGGTTTGCCTTTCAGAATTCAATTATCTTTTCAATTTTAAACCCCCTGAGGTATTGTTTGAGTATTACCTGGATGTCGCGGTTGTCTCCCGAACTTTTGATGCAGTCGTGAACGGCCGTCAGGCCGAAGCCCATGTCGTCGATGCTGAAATATCCGAAGCCGGTATATTTGCCATTGACAACCTTGATTGCACTTTTTTCCCCTTTGTATCTTCCCTTGTCGATAATAAAGAAGTTACGTCGTGTGAAAATGAATTCCGCTTCAGCCTTGCGGGCTCTTTCGTTGTAGGACCCGGGGTCCTCTTTCCCGCAGCAAGCTCCCCTGCAAAGGCCCACGTGATGATGGAAACAGGGGCCCGATGATTCGTAAAGCCCGGCCAGCTTCTGACATAGTTCATATTTTTCAACAAGGTACGACAGCATCGAACGGGCTTTTTCCTTTCCTGCAAAAACAGCAAGAGGGTTTTCATCACCATCCAGCCGGCCGAAACTGAAAACCTGGTAACCTTCAGGGCTGGTTGAGCTGAATATTCCCCACTGGAAGCCGGTCCGGCGCTGAGCCCTGTTGTAAAGAGGCTTGTTCTTCTTTATCTCAGCCGATTCGAGCAGCAGGGCAATTAGTTCGCTTCCGGTCACTTCCCAGTCGAGATCTGCAATCATATCCCTCATTTCCATCGATCTGCCGGAAGTGTTGTTCGAAAGATGAGTGCTTACCCGCTGGCGGAGGTTCCGGCTTTTGCCGATATAAATTAAATTACCTTTATCATCGTAGAAATAATACACCCCCGGTTCTTCAGGAACCATGTCAACCTTTGATACATCGAGGCCGGGATTCAGTTTTGAAAGCTTTGTATTCTTTATCAGGCCAGGGTCCTTATCGCGAACCTGAGTGTCCTTTTCAATAAGAAGCCTGAAAAGCTCTGCTGTGGCAAGTGCATCGCCGGCAGCCCTGTGTCTTCCGTTAATTGTTATCCCGAGATCCCTGCAGATATTTCCGAGGCTGTATGATTTGTGGCCGGGTATGAGTTTCCGGCTGAGAGTAACTGTATCGAGAAGGTTTCGTCTGAAATTGTATCCCAGCGATTTGAATTCCTCCCGGATGAATGAATAATCAAACCTGGCATTATGTGCAACCATCGTCCTTCCTTCAGTCAGTTCGACGATGGTTCTGGCCACCTCAAAAAACCTTGGTGCATCCTCCACCATTTCATTTGTGATGCCGGTAAGGCTCGTTATAAAATAAGGAATATTCCGTTCCGGATTGATTAGGGTGGAGAACTCGCCCGTTATCTTTTCCCCATCGTGCTGAACGATGGCAATTTCGGTGATTTTTTCAATTCTGGAACTTCCTCCCGTGGTTTCAATATCAACAATCGCATACATGAATTGAAAGGTCTCAGACTGCTAATATAATCAGAAATGACGGCCGGTAGGCTTATTGTTAGTATTTTTGGGTTGAAAAATAACCCAGGCCATGAACGAATGTTTCGGTAAGAAATTCATTCTGAACGGGGATCTTCTTCCGTCGGACCATTTCGACAACTCGCTTGTCTATGAAGGTGACTCAATTTACGAAGTTATCCGTCTGAAAAGAGGTATCCCGGTCTTTTTTCATGATCATATGGACCGGCTTGAATCAAGCCTGAAGCATCAGCGCAAAAGGAGCCTGGCTGACATCAGGGAAATCAGGAAGGACATTATTCGTCTTGTGAGAACGGAAAGGAGAAAAGACATTAATTTGAAGCTTGTATTCAATTTTAATGGTGATTCAGCTAATTACCTGATTTACTTTATTGAGCCTGTCTACCCCTCAGATGAGCAGTACCGTAATGGTGTGAAAGGATTGCTTTTCCATGCCGAGCGGAAAGATCCCGAGTCGAAGGTTATAAATCACAGGCTTCGTTCTTCGATCTTTCAGAGACTGATACTGGAAGGGGGCTATGAGGCACTGCTTGTCAACGATGAAGGTAAAATTACCGAAGGCAGCCGCTCAAACATCTTTTTTCTCAGGGATGATGTTCTTATTACTGCGCCGGATAATAAAATTCTCGGAGGTATAACCCGTAAATACATTCTCGATATTTGCAGAGAGAACGGAATAAAGGTTGAATTCGCCTGTCTGCCTGTGAGCTCCCTTCCCGGGTGTGATGCAGTCTTCATGACCGGGACCTCTCCGATGGTGCTTCAGTTCTGTTGTATCGGGGATATTTCTTACAAAGTACCGGCGCCAATGCCGGAAAACCTGAGGAGGCTTTACATCGAAAAAGCTGAAGAGAGCTTAAGGAGGTTCCCGGAGGAAACTAATACACAATGAATTATTTTGTTAACTTTGCCCCATTAAAATTCAGCAATTATGCCAAGCGTAAGGAAACTTAAAAAGGATATAGACAGCCTTATTTTCGAGGTGATCTCAGATTGTTTCACATTCGGAACTCTTCATCCGGAAGAAAAGGTTGATGAGGTGTCGGGTGTAATCGCAGATGCCGTTACTCTCAGAAACGATCTTATCAGGAGGACAAATAATCCCGTTAAGAGTGATGATCCTAAATCGGCAAGGGTTCATTACAGGCTGATTGAAAAGGATCTTTTCGTTGAAATGGATAAGCTTTGCGGCCGGCTCACCGCACTTCACGGGAAGGAAGAGTAAAATACCTGTAGACAGGGTTTCCGCATTTTTTGCAGCTTCCGGTTTCACTGAGGTTCGTTAGAATTATACTGTATCCTGATCTCTTCGTTACAATCGTGCCGCACTTACTGCACAGGGTATCCTGCCCCGATTCTCCGCGGGTGTTTCCAAGATAAACATATTTAAGCCGTTTTGAGGCTGCTTCATACAGTTGTGTAAGCGTCTCCGGAGGTGTTGAAGGATCATCCCTTCTGAACATCGGGAAATATCTGCTTAAGTGCAGAGGTGTTTCGTCACCAAGTTCTCCGGCGATCCATTCAGCCTGTGATTCCATCTCTTTTACCGAATCGTTCTTCCCGGGAATTATCAGAGTCGTTATCTCAAGATGTCTTCCGGCTTTTGAAATTGCCTTGAGCGATTCCTTAACGGGTTGCAGTCGTGCACCGGCAAGCCGCAGGTAAAAATCCTCGTTGAAAGCTTTCAGGTCGATATTGAAAGCATCAATAACTTCAAGTAATTCATTCAGCGGATCCCTGTTTATGTAGCCATTGCTTACCATTACCGTGAACAGATCTTTTTCCCTGACTCTTAATGCGGTATCCCTTACAAACTCGAACCAGATAACCGGTTCGTTGTAGGTGAAGGCTAGTCCGATATTGTCGGGCAATGAAACCGCTTCATCCGCAAGGAGGTCAGGATCTGTGTTGGGCTTCAGACTGCCGGCGCTTTTCTGCGATATGTTCCAGTTCTGGCAGAAATCACATCTCATGTTGCAGCCGTAAGAGCCAACGGAAAGAATACTGTGTCCCGGGAAAAAGTGATAAAGAGGTTTCTTTTCGACAGGATCAGGGGAACTGCCTGATAACACGCCATAGGTTAACAGTTCGATACGGTCGCCTGTGTTTTGCCTTACGCCGCAGATACCCCTTTTACCCGGCGCTATCTTGCACAAATGCGGACACAGCCTGCATTCAATGTAATTGTCATATTTAAGAAACAGAGGTCTCATCTTTGAATCTGTCCGATAAATTTACTTCAATTCCTTCGAACCGGTAATAAAAAGGCTTAATTTTATGGCACTACTCCGAATCAGTAAACATTAAACTATGGAAAATAAGAAATTAAAGACTGCTTTTGTACTTGTGATATCAATTGTCCTGTCATTTCTTCCCTCCGTGGTCCGTTCGCAGGCCGGACAGGGCTGGCAGGCGCCTCCGGATGTTGTGGAAAAGCTTACGAAAAGCCAGCCACAGTACAATTATTATGAAGATAAAGTTCCCGGTTTTACGTTGCCGGAACTGCTTGTTACCCTTGACGGAAAAAAGGTTGATAACTCCGATGCATGGACAAGGATAAGACGACCGGAGATACTTGAACTTTTTCGTGAGAACGTATATGGAAGGGTGCCTGAAACCCCTTACGAAAAGAGCTTCAGAATAGTAAACGAAAACAGGAATGCAATGGGGGGAGCTGCCACCCTTAAGGAGGTGGATATTGTGATATCATCGGAAGGGAAGTCGCTTACTATCCGCCTGAACTTATTTGTCCCGAACAATGCAGGGAAAAAGGTTCCGGCATTTCTTACAATAAACAACAGGGGGACGGATCAGGCTGATCCTTCACGAAAGATAAAGAATGAATTCTGGCCGGCTGAAGCAATTGTTTCAAGAGGTTATGCAGCAGCAGTATTCCAGAATTCCGATGTGGATCCGGATAATTTTGATGATTTTAAAAACGGTATCCACGGACTGCTCGACCGCGGCGAACGGAAGGGAGATTCGTGGGGAACCATTGCAGCCTGGGCATGGGGAGCAAGCCGTTGTATGGATTATCTTGTGACCGACAGCGATATAGATGCCGGCAAGGTTGCTGTTCTGGGTCATTCAAGAGGAGGGAAGACGGCTCTCTGGGCTGCGGCTGAGGATCAGCGGTTTGCCATGGCTGTAAGCAATGAATCGGGATGCGGCGGAGCAGCACTGGCCAGGCGGAAATTCGGTGAAACAATCGAAACGATAAACAGGGCCTTCCCTCACTGGTTCTGCAGGAATTATGTGCAATGGGGAAACAATGAAGATGCCATGCCCGTTGACATGCATATGCTCCTGGCACTGATTGCTCCGAGGACAGTATATGTCACATCGGCGAGCGAGGACCTGTGGGCCGACCCTCGCGGATCATACCTCTCATTGTATAATTCCTTGCCTGTTTTCAGGCTCTTTGACAGTAACACAGCACTTAGCGCGCAGATGCCTCCTCTTAATAATCCGGTAAGCAGCGGGAATACGGGCTATCATGTGCGCGACGGAGTTCATAACCTGCTTGTCAAAGATTGGAACTGGATTATGGATATGGCTGACAGTGCATTTAAACGCTGAAAAGCATTCAGACTTAAAAGCTCCGGGTGTCAGCCCCGGCAGAGTTAAATTTCCTCATTCCTGAACTCCAGTTGTATATTGTTCAGTGAGCAGAATTCCTCAATTCCTCTTTTTACCGGATCAATTAAATCGGTAAATGTTGTTCCGAACCTTAAAAGGAATCTGGTTCCATCTCCGAGATGGAGGACCATGCTCAAAGGGAAGACTTCAATTCTCTCTATTTCCGGTGCATTGAAGATCTTTGCCGGGAAAAGCGAATTTCTTTTGATTTTAAGCATATCCCTGCTGATTTCAATGTGCTTTTCCCCTTTGCCAAGACCAGAGTTTATCATGTACCAGGAGAAAGAGGAGAGGAAAAGAACAGGCAGCAATGTCGTGTTCCATTTAAAGGAGTCGGGATTCAAAATAATCCATGTAACTGCAAGCAACGCACACACAATTCCGAAGATAAGCTGGAACAATCGCGTCAGTTTGTTGCTTTTGTTTACCTCAAGAGAGTAATAAGAATTTTCCATTTCAGATTTTATGCCATTTGCCTAATTTCCGTCAATCCCAAAATTAGGAAAACTCCGGAGTGACGGGCTGTTGTTGTTAATAATTATTTCTACATTTAGCCATCAATAAAAATAACTGATGAAACGGAATTACTACCTTATCTTTCTCATTTTCCTGATATTTTTTGCTATCTCTTTTCTTACCAACATTCTGGGGTCAATAAATCCGAATGTAAGTGACAGTTTTTCACTTACGGGCACAATGACAGGGATGCTTCCCTTTTCATTCTTTATAGCTTACGGTCTGATGTCAATCCCGGCAGGGATGATCATTCAGAGACATGGTGAGAAGAAGAGCCTGACATTTGCATGGTTTCTTTCATTCAGCGGAGCTGTCCTTTTTACAATTTTTCCTGCATATCCTGTATTTTTGGTTTCCCTCTTCCTCATAGGATGCGGAATGGCAATAATGCAGGTTGCAATTTATCCTCTTCTGAGGACAGCGGGGGGCGAGCAGCATTTTGCCTTCAATTCGGTGATAGCCCAGCTTGTATTTGGTGCTGCCTCATTTCTCAGTCCATTCGTCTATTCGTATCTTGTAATCGGACTTGGCAACCCTGATGCCGGCAACGGATTTCTCTTAAAGCTGGTAGCTCCCCTGACTCCGGAATCTCTGCCATGGGTATCTATTTACCTCATATTTACTTTTATAAGCTTGCTTATGGCAGGTATAATTATTGCCACAAGGTTTCCAAAAGTGGAGCTTAAGGATGAAGAAGTTGTGGGCGCCTGGGATACACACCTGGAACTGTTCAGGCAGAAGAAGGTGATTCTTTTTTTCCTTGGAATCTTTTGCTATGTCGGAACAGAACAGGGAATAGCGAACTGGATATCAGAGTTTCTGAGAACCTATCACGGTCTGACACCCGAAATTGAAGGGGCAAGGGCTGTGGGGCTGTTCTGGGGACTAATGACAATAGGTTGTTTCCTCGGGCTGTTTCTGCTGAAGGTAATGGACAGCAAGATAGTGCTCAGACTATTCACCGCAGCGGCTCTTATCATACTGACGTTTACACTTTTCGGGGGTGTAAGGTTCGCAATATTCGGATTTCCGGCGCTTGGCTTCTGCCTTTCAGTGATGTATGCAATAATATTCTCACTGGCTCTCAACAGTGTGACGAAATCGCACGGTTCCTTTTCAGGCATTCTCTGCTCCGGGATTGCAGGTGGAGCAATAGTGTCGCTGCTTATAGGAAAGCTGAAGGATGTTATCGGACTTCAGGCCGGTATGACTGTTCTTTATATTACACTGGGCTATATTCTCTTTCTCAGTTTCTGGGCCAGGCCATTGATATCAAATGCAACTATAGGTAAGAAGAATGAAATCAGCGGGCAGTAAGAAATCCGGGGGAATCTGAGGATTGTTTAAGTTCAGGGATGTCAATCAGAACGGATTATAATGAATTTATGTTCCGGATTATTAAAAAAGGTTAAAACAGTATGCTTTGGTTCGTCATATCTAAAATGTGATTAAATTTGAAAGGATGTAAGGTATCTCAGCAATTTAGTGCACATCAGGAGAAACCGGAATCAGGATAATCAATAAAAACCTAAATCGAATCTTATGAAGAAGTCAGTTATCTCAATTATGATGCTGTTGCCCTTTGCTTTCTACACGGCACAGGGACAGCAGGGCAATGCACCTCAATCGCAGCAGAAACAGGAGTATCCTGCAAGGATGACTCCCCAGATGACGGAGTTCTTTGAGCCGGCTGTGCCTGTAATTCAGCCCGCTGCACAGGTTGGCATGGCTCCATCTGATGCTATTGTTCTTTTTGACGGCTCAGATGTAAACAAGGAATGGGAAGACTCAAGAGGCAATCCGACAAAATGGGTTGTCGAGAACGGAGCCCTTGTGTGCGTTAAGGGATCAGGAGTTGTTCAGACAAAGAGAAAATTCAATGATTTTCAGCTTCACATTGAATGGAAGTCGCCTTCGGAAGTAAAGGGCGACGGACAGGGAAGGGGAAACAGCGGAGTGTATCTCCAGAGTCTATATGAAGTTCAGGTGCTCGACAGCTATAATAACCCGACCTATGTTCAGGGTCAGGCCGGTAGTCTGTACAAGCAGCATGCGCCGCTTGTAAACGCCTGCCGTAAACCCGGAGAATGGCAGAGTTATGATATTATTTATACAGCTCCCCGTTTCGAAGATGACAGTTTATCATGGTTCGCTCCTCCAAGGGTGACAGTGATTCATAACGGTGTGCTTATCCAGAATAACGTAAGTCTCAGGGGTCCGACTCTTTATATTGGCATGCCCGAATATTCAATCAGGAAACACGGTGCCATGCCGCTTGTGCTTCAGGATCACGGAAATCCGGTTGCTTTCAGAAACATCTGGATCAGAGAGCTTTGACAAGGCTCTTTGCCGCCTGACAAAGCCTGAGGCCGGAACTTGGGATCAACTATTGCATTTATTCACTCAGAATTTACTAATTTTACAAATAAATCCAATCTTAATAACAAACTAAAAATACCTGACGATGAAAGAAAATTCCAACCAGATTACGAGACGCAATTTTCTCGGGACAACCGGAGCTGTTGCTGCAGGGCTCACCATTCTGCCCAGTTCGGTTGTCAGCGGCATGGGGCACAAAGCTCCAAGTGACAAGCTGAATATTGCAGTCGTGGGGATCGGGGGCATGGGTAACTCGAACCTGAAGGCTGTTTCTCCGACAGAGAACATTGTTGCCTTGTGCGATGTGGACTGGGGATACTCCAAGGAAGTATTCGCTGCAAATCCAAATGCAAAACCTTACTGGGACTGGCGTAAGATGTATGATGAAATGGGTAAGTCGATTGATGCAGTAATAGTTGCCACGGCTGACCATACTCATGCAATCATTGCATCCACCGCTATGACACTCGGAAAACATGTTTATGTTCAGAAACCTCTGACCCACACGGTTTATGAGTCAAGACTCCTCACCAAACTTGCTGCAAAACATAAAGTGGCAACACAGATGGGTAACCAGGGATCATCGGGCGAAGGTGTTAACCTTACAGTTGAATGGCTTCAAAACGGCGAGATTGGAGAAGTCAGGAAAGTTGAAGCATTCACAGACAGGCCTATATGGCCTCAGGGACTGAATGTTCCCAAGGGTGAGTGGGTTCCTGAAACACTCAACTGGGACCTGTTCATCGGCCCGGCTAAGATGCGCCCATACAACAGCCTTTATACACCATGGAACTGGCGTGGCTGGTGGGACTTTGGAACAGGTGCTCTTGGTGACATGGCCTGCCATATTCTCCATCCTGTGTTCAAGGGTCTGAAACTTCAGTATCCGATTAAGGCACAGGGCAGTTCAACACTGCTGCTTACCGATTGTGCTCCCAATGCACAGATGGTTAATCTTGTTTATCCTGCCAGACCGACACCAAGAAGGGCAAAAATGACCTATCCCGAAGTTGAAGTCATATGGTATGACGGAGGATTACAGCCCCCCAAACCTGCAGGATGGCCTGCAGGCAAGGACATGAACAATGCCGGCGGCGGAGTTATCTTCCACGGTACAAAAGACAAGCTTATCTGTGGTTGCTACGGAAGGGATCCATGGCTTCTTTCAGGCCGTATTCCTGTTGTTCCCAAGACAGAACGCAGGCTTGCCGACGGCGTAACCCACGAAATGGACTGGGTACGCGCATGCAAGGAATCGCCTGAAAGCAGGGTGATTACCAAATCTGATTTCTCGGAAGCAGGACCATTCAATGAAATGGTTGTAATGGGTGTTCTCGCCGTCAGGCTGCAGGGACTCAACAAGGAACTCGAATGGAACGGAGAAAAGATGCAGTTCACCAATATCGGAGCCGACGACAAGGTAAGGCTTACAATATCTGACAACTTCACAATCATTGACGGTGATCCGAAGTTTGACAGGCCTAATCTTACAATGAATGCACAGGAGTTTGCAAACGAAATGATCAAGCATAACTACCGTGCACCGTGGTCATTGCCTGATATGCCTGCATAGCTTTTTATATTGTATAATTTCCGCGGAGACGGTAATCCCGTCTCCGCTTATTAATAATAAAAAGAAGTATGAAAAATCTGACAATAATTTTATCATGTATTCTGATTCTTGGCCTTGCTTCCTCCTGCGGTTCTAAAGGGAAGAAGGCAGGTGCTGAGGCTGCAGCTACAGAACAGGCACAGACAGCTGCTGATGAAGGCTGGACAGTGCTGTTTGACGGAACATCTACTGACGGCTGGCGCGGTTATACCAAATCAACATTTCCCCCGGCCGGCTGGGAAATCGTTGACGGTACTCTTCATTGCATTGGTTCGGGTGCCGGAGAAGCTGGCGGTGCCGGTGGTGACCTCATTTACGACAAGAAGTTCAGCAACTTTGAACTTTCACTTGAATGGAAGATATCACCCGGAGGAAACAGCGGAATCTTTTTCCTTGCCCAGGAGGTTCCCGGAGAAGCTATTTATATGTCTTCCCCCGAAATGCAGATACTCGACAATGAGCGTCACCCCGATGCTCAGCTTGGTGTAGACGGAAATCGCAAGGCAGGTTCATTGTATGACCTTATTCCTGCAGTTCCCCAGAACACAAAGCCTGTTGGCGAATGGAACAAGGCAGGTATCCTGTGTTATCAGGGAACTGTTGTATTCAAGCAGAATGACGCCAATGTGGTTGAATTCCATCTCTGGACCGATGCATGGAAAACCATGGTGGCTAACTCAAAATTCAAGGATTGGCCAAGATTTGTGGAGCCTGCAAGGGAGGGTTATATCGGACTCCAGGACCACGGCAATGATGTCTGGTTCAGAAATATCAAAATCAAGGAGCTGTAATTTGCAACTACAGTTTTTTCATTTTTTTCAGACAGGGATATCCTCAGGGATCTCCCTGTTTTTATTTATGGGATAGTAACGTTTCCCCTGAGGCCGATAAGGTCAGCCACTTCCCTCATGCCCATGATACAGTCGGAAATCAGTTCATCAAGGGTTACTCCGAGCATTTCTGCTCCCTTCTCGATTACTGAACGGTCGACACCAGCCGCAAACCTTTTATCGTTCCATTTCTTTTTCACCGACCGGGCTTCCATATCCATTACACTCTTTGACGGCCTGACCAGTGCGCTTGTAGCTACGAGCCCGGTAAGCTCATCAACAGCAAAGATTGTCTTTTCAAGCCTGGTTTCCGGCTTTGTATCGGTAACCAGTCCCCATCCATGGCTCATGACTGCTCTTATGTACTCCCCGGGCCAGCCGTTTTCCCTGAGTATCTTCTCTGTCATGGTACAGTGCTGGTCAGGATACATTTCATAATCCAGGTCATGAACCAGACCAATAATCCCCCATAATTCCTCATCCTCACCTGCTTTCCTTGCCATATGCCTCATTACACCCTCCACGGCATAAGCATGCTTGAGGAGACTTTCCGATTTATTGTATTTCCGGAGCAGTTCAAGGGCCTGCTCATAAGTCGGCTGTATTCCGGTCATTATCTTTAGCGTTTGATTTTAATCAGGGAGTAGGCTCTTGGAGCATTCGGTCCGGTGATATTTACAATATAAATTCCCGGACTCAGATGGCTGGTGTTTATGATTATCTGGTTTTCCCCGGCTGTCAGGGGTTCCCTTAATGCTATGACCTGCCTGCCTGCGGTGTTTGTTACAGTCACCCTGACTGCCCTGTCGGTTTTTGAGTTGATGATTATGTTAATACGGTCGGTGAAGGGATTTGGGAACAGAGACGAGGATTCACTTACCTCGGTGTTCATAATGCTTACCATCAGCGTGTCGTTGAGAAGATAGTCATCTTCATTGCCGAAGCCGTACACTTTAATTTCATAGGTGCCGCTGAGATCCAGGTCAGCTCTCCGTTCAAATTCGACCGTGACGGAATCCTGAAGAGGTGCTATTTTTTGCTTGAATTGCTGAACCACGGGTTGCCTGTTGTTCACAGTATAGGCAAGAAAGAAACTATTGATAGTGTCCCTGCCCGGGTTAAGGACTTTCACCGAGACAATTTCCTGTCCGAATACATCTTTCTGCTGAGGACTTTCAATACGGGCCACTGCAAGATCCCTTTTTATATAGTTCACCATTGACGCCCGCGAGAAGTCAATAAGGTCAATCCATGCACCATCTGCACCCTGTGAAACTGAGTTATCCTTTTTGAAGGTCCATTCAAGTACGTTAATTCCAGCTTCGACAGGCACAACTATCTTTTCCCAGCTGGTTTCCCCCGATCTCCTTATTATTTCATCCCCGTTGACCGAGAAAAGGAAGTAATCATAATTAAGTTCCGAGGAGACTCTGATGTAAAACTTCACAGTATCGGCTTCCTCGAAAGAGGTTCTCATGATAAGCGAGGAAGAGGCATTGTGGCTGATGATTCCCGACCGTGCTGAAATAATCCCGTCGTAGGCATTGGTCTTAGTTATCACCCAGGGTTTTTCGCTGAAATTTATCCATGGAAAAACCCTGAAGGATGATGATTCAAAACTCTCTCTTACTCTTCCAACCCTGATGACAAAATCCTTGTTCACAATATACGGTGAACAGTCTAGTATTGACTGCAATTTTATGTAATCACCATACCGGGATGATTCCGAAAGCTTGGCTTCAACCGGGATTGCTGATATTATTCCGAATTGAAGTGTTCCGGATTTGAGGTCAGAATCGATTATTTCGAGTCTGCTGCTCAGGGGATTTATTGAAAACTGTCCTGAAGTACTGCTGGTTCCAAGGTTTCTGACCTGGAAGATCATGGTGAAATTCTCGCCGGGCTCCGCGGCAGCATTATTGTTCCCGAGTACGGAATCATCAATTATGCAGTTTATGATTTCAAGCCTTGGGGCATGAACGGTGAGATCTATCCTGTATTTTTTCTCGGTTATATTGTCTTTCAGAATCAGGTCAATAGTAACAATGCCCTGGTCGGGGACATTTGTGTCGAGAGTAAGCTGAAGAGTATTGTCGAGAGTAATTTCAGATCGTCCGGGTATTGAAGGGATCAGGGCAGTATTGTTATTGATTGTAATCCACTCGGAATCCGAGGATATTGAAGCTGTCAGGTTTGATATCCCTGCCATTCCCAGGTTGCCTATTTTAAGTCTCAGGTAGAAGGTCTCCCCAAAATCGGCATTCCCGTTATTGTTCCCGGCGGCATCATTGATGGCAGATGAAGAAAGGTTAATATATCCCTGTCGGCTGCTGGCGAAGTAGATTGTCTTGATAACAGGGATCCTGTTCTGACCGGTAATTACAACAAGGCATGAATCGGCAGATACAGAAGGAAAACTGAGATCCACTGCTCCCGACGGACTTGCAAATGATGCATCCCAAAGGTTTTCGAAATCTGAAACAGCAACATAGGAAAATGGTTCAGCCGTTAATGACCATGAACTGATGCCCCGCGGCAGGGTGTCCGGAAGTGAAATATCGAATTCAAGCGGAGTCCCAATAATGGGGATGAGACTGGGGTCACCGATGACAGCATAGGTTTCCCAGTAATATTTCTTCTTCAGCGATGATGTTGCACTGACTGCTAGGTTGCCTGCGTAATTAATCTGGCCCATGTTAATGTACCAGTCTGAAGGAAGTTCTCCATGAGTGTGAAACAGCCTGTCGAGAGCTCCCAGTCCTGTTTCGGAATATTTAGGGTTTTCGTTTGGGGTGCCTGGTCCTACGGCCCAGATAAAGTCCTCATCCCAGTATGAGTCATTTGTGCAACCGATGAATCCAATGGCTCCCCTGTTGCGGGAAACAAGCATTTTATTCCCGAATGAAGCAGTGTCGTTGAACTGCGCGGTACGGCATGCATTGCTGATGATAAAGGGATACATGCTCTTATTTGTGAGGTTTTTTATATCGGGTGATTTGATGTCTATATGAAGCCAGCCGGCCGATGTTCCGTGTCCTGAGTAATTTATAAAGGACAATCCACCGGAAATGAGCTTCATTACCGAATCCTTTTTTGTAAACCCGTCGGGATAGTAGAATTGGTATGGATTTATTCTGTTGGCAGGGGTAAGGTAATTTGATACGGAATATTTTACCTGTCCGTTCATGTAGCTTGAATAGCTGGCATCCTTGCCAGCCAGAGCCAGGGCATCCGAATAAAACCTGTTTGTGTCGGCGAACATGAACTTTTCATATTCCAGGATCTTCCCTGTAACCGACCGGACAGAAGCTGTGTCCCTGGCAGGAATCCTGCCCACGTACATATCTGGCAGATAGTCGCCGTTGCCGTCAAATTCACCATAGTACATATCAGTTACATTGCCGGTTCCATAGTAGGGAATTTTTGAAACATCACCGATAATAAGAAGATATTCGGGGGCGTGTCCGTCAGCTTTGGATGAAGTGTAGATACTCGTGATGGATTCCTTCAATTCTGAAAAATGACTGCCGGCCAGTCCTTCTCCGTAGTAAAGTAGGTTCACCCTGAATCCTTTCTGTCTTTTCCATTTTATGAAAGGTTCAAGAATTTTACTGTAGGAAGTATCAGTAAGAATGATCATTTCCACAGGATGATCGGAATAACCTGTAATTATTTCACCCGGGTAATAGTTCAGAACACCTTTATCAAGAGTATTTGCAAAGAGAGCAGATTCCTCTGCCGGTGATGATTTTGAATAAGCCGGAATGCCTCCCGTCCATGTGATTTCAATCTTCATTGCGGTTATTACCTCCAGAGAATTGGATGCCGGATCATACTTTACGGGCGAAATTATAAGGGTTGAAAGATCATTCCCGCGAAGCCTGCCCACCTTTTCTATTATGGCAGTATCACCTTTCAGAAGACCTCTTGCCGAGTAGAGTTTTCTGTCTATTACAAATCCGGGTTTTTGAGGTGAATCCTGTTTGATTTCACCATGCTGCGCAGGGTACAGCTTACCTTTTATTTTGTTTCCGTAAGGTGTTATACTTGTCGACTTTACATCAGTAATCCTTATGCTGTATTTAGCTTCAGCGGGGATTGAAATAAGCCGGCTGAAAACCGGAAGCTCGGGTTTGCCGGGTTCCTGTGTTGTCGTATGTCCTGGCGCGGAAAGGCGGAAGAAACTACCGTTATCGTTGATAATGTTGTCTATGGAAAGTTCAGGCAGGTTGTAGTTTATTACAATGGAAGCCTCGCCGGCAACTATCGGTTTATCCTGTAGATTACCGCTAAACCGGTATTTGAAATTGTTTCCTGTCTGTGCCCCTGACTGGAATGACAATAACAGGAATCCAACCACTATACCGGTCAGTTTGTTTTTCCCTAATTGAAACAATGTTAAACAATTAACACCTAACCCAAATTCTGGCAGAAAGATATTCAAAATTTCATTACCTTATGAATCAATAAATTGATTTTTGACTAACAGCCTCTTACAACATATTAACAATTATGCGGTAATTTAGTTTACCAGTACAGGAAATAATGGATTCACGCCATTTGTGAGTTTTATTTATTTATTCGTATCTTGGTATTCAATAATAATCTAAATGATTTTAACCTTAATAACTTAATGAATGTGATAAGACTATTAACAACCCTAATATTTGCAGCCATGACTGTTCCGAATTTCTCCCAGAATCAGCCTGAAGCTGACAGGATCAGCACTTCGGCCGGTGATGTTGAAATATTCTTCATTGGTCACGGATCGCTGATGTTCCAAACCACTGATTATGTGATCCATATTGATCCTGTCAGGAGTTCAGGCAGTTATGAAAATCTTCCGAAAGCCGACCTGATACTGGTCACCCACGAACATTACGATCATCTCGACACTGCGCTTATTGATCGTCTTAAGAAACCATCAACTCTGATGTTCAGCAACGGAGCTGCAGCCGCTATGGTTCCCATGGCCCAGGTGATGAAGCCGGGCGATGTGAAATCAGCCGGTAAGATTAAGATTGAAGCTGTCTACGCCTATAATATTGTGAATGAACGGTCAAAGGGGAATCCCTTTCATCCCAGGGGAGTTGGCAACGGCTACATCCTGACAATAGGGGATAAACGATTCTACGTTGCCGGTGACACCGAGAATACTCCGGAAATGAAAGCTCTCAAAGGAATTGATGTGGCTTTTATGCCAATGAACCTTCCGTACACCATGACACCAGAAATGGTTGCTGATGCGGCAAAGTCATACAATCCTGGGATTCTGTATCCTTATCATTTCGGAGACACTGATACTCAAAAGCTGGTGGATCTGATGAAAGGCACTGGTACTGAAGTCAGGATCAGAAACATGAAATAACATATCAAACATGAAAAACATTAACAGGAGAGGATTCCTTAAAACCGGGCTGGCAGGAGCTGCCGGCATCGCTTTGGCACCGGCTGCTCTCAGTGCTGATTTAAAGAGCCCTGAAGGTGAAATAATATACCGGACACTGGGAAAGACCGGATTAAAGGTTCCGGTAATTTCATTCGGAGTGATGCGCTCTGATAATCCCGGTCTTTGCAAGGCCGCCTACGATAAAGGGATAAGGCTCTTTGACACCGCCAACGGATACCAGAACGGTAATAATGAGATCATGCTCGGAAACATTTTTAAGGATGTTCCCAGAGACTCTTTTTACCTTGCCACAAAAGTCAAGGCAGCCGGGATGACCAGGGAAGGCCTGCCCACTGCAGAGACTACGGCTGATGACTTCCTTGCAAAATTCAGCGAAAGCATGTCAAGACTTAAAATGGATTATGTTGATATTCTGTATGTTCATGATATAAGTAACACAGAATATCTAAAGTATAAACCGATACTGAATGCAGCAAAGAAACTCAAGAAAGATGGAAAGGCCAGGTTCATCGGATTCTCCACTCACCGCAATGAGCCTGCTGTGATTGAGGCTGCATCGGAAACCAAAGACTGGGATGTAATCCTTACTTCTTATAATTTTCAGCAGGCCTACAGGAAGGAACTTGATGCTGCAGTAAAAAAAGCTGCTGCTGCCGGGATAGGGATAGTAGCGATGAAGACCCTTGCCGGC
>JAVEXG010000141.1:0-8722 GCA_034004115.1 Bacteroidales bacterium
CGATAGTACTAACATTCAGGACAATCACTAAAATCAGAATCAATGTTCAGAATCAGGAAGATATTCAATCCCTGGCTTGAGGGAAACCGGCAGTCGGCAGAAAAGGTAAGGGAAATCATGGAACTGCAGTTTCCCGGCATGCCCGCAACACAGATTGAGAATATCTTTCTCCAGATGCGAAACCCTGTTGGAAAGAAATTCCAGACATCACTTGTGATAGCCGACGATTACCGAAGTAATATAAGAGGCTTTGCGGTTCTGCTTTATATGTCGGATCTTAAATTCTGCTATCTCGATTATCTGGCGGTCACACCGGGGAAGCCTACATCCGGGGTGGGCGGTTCAATCTATGAGAGGATAAGGGAAGAGGCAGAATCGCTGGGAACGATCGGGATATTTTTCGAATGCCTTCCCGACGATCCGGCCCTGTGCCGCGACCAGTCGTACATCAGGCAGAACATGAAAAGGCTTGCCTTCTATGAACGGTACGGGGCCTTCCCCGTTCTGAACACGAAATATGAGACTCCCGTAAACCCGGAGAACGACTGTCCTCCCTATCTCGTTTATGATGACCTGGGATCGGGCAGACCGCTCCGGGCTGCTGAGCTTAAAAAGATTGTCAGGGCCATACTTAACCGGAAATATGGCGACTATTGCCCGAAGGATTACGTAAAAATGATTGTCTCAAGCATAAAGGAGGATCCGGTGAAGCTCAGGCCTCCGCGATACATCAAAACCCCAACAGCGGAAAAAAGCCTTCCGGGTAATAACAGGACAAAAATAAAGGTGTTTGTAAACGGACGGCACGAGATACATCATGTGAAGGAAGTGGGATATGTTGAATCGCCTGTGAGGGTAAAAACAATCTTCAGGGAGATTATAAAAACAGGGCTCATATCCGAGGAGAAAGTTGAAGAATATCCCGACAGGTTTATTCTGGATGTTCACGACCGGGGGTATGTCAGATATTTCAAGACAGTTTGTGCATCGCTGGAACCTGGCAGATCGGTTTATCCTTATGTATTCCCTGTCCGCAATGCCGCCAGGCCGCCCAAAGACCTGTCGGTAAGAGCAGGATATTACTGTATCGACACATTCACCCCGCTCAACATCAATGCATACAAGGCAGCACGCTGGGGAGTCAACTGTGCCCTTTCGGCAGCCGATTCAATACTTGACGGAAACAGGATCGCCTACGTGCTTACCCGGCCCCCGGGACATCATGCCGAACGATTCGTATTCGGCGGTTTCTGCTATTTCAACAATGCCGCCATTGCAGCCAGCTACCTTAACAAATACGGCAAAGTGGCAATCCTCGACATGGATTATCATCACGGCAACGGACAACAACAGATCTTCTACGACAGGTCCGACGTGCTTACAATATCAATTCACGGGCATCCTTCATTTGCCTATCCTTATTTCTCAGGTTTCAGCGAAGAAAAAGGAGAGGGAGATGGATCGGGATACAACTTCAATTTTCCGCTGAAGGAAGAGATCAACGGCGAGGAATACAGGGAAACCCTTGGACATGCAATAAAGATCGTACGGAAGTTCAAGCCTGAATTCCTTATCATTGCTCTCGGGCTTGATACAGCAAAGGGTGATCCCACAGGAACCTGGCTTCTCTCTCCGGCCGATTTCCTTCTGAACGGCAAGATGGCCGGCAGCCTGAGAATGCCTACACTGATAATCCAGGAAGGAGGATACAGAAATAAATATCTGGGGATCAACGCACGCTCATTCCTGAAAGGATTTTATGAAGGGCATACGCATTAACGAACTGTAAAAAACAACCACGATCTATGGATTCTCCAACCGGAACAAAACGTTTCAACACACTGCCAGTATTCCTTACTGCAATCTCAACCATTGTCGGAGCAATTCTCTTTCTGAGGTTTGGCTTTGCCGTCGGCACCCTCGGTTTCTGGGGTGCCCTGATGATTATAATCCTGGGCCACTCACTCACAATTCCAACCGCTCTTGCCATATCCGAGCTGGCAACCAACAAACGGGTCGAGGGAGGAGGTGAATACTTCATAATGTCGCGTTCATTCGGACTGAACATCGGGGCTACAATAGGCCTGGCCCTTTATCTGTCGCAGGCTATAAGCGTGGCTTTCTACATCATCGCATTCACTGAGGCCTTCGAGTTCGTCTTCAACTATTTTGCCAACTCCCTCAATATAAACCTTCCCCGTCAGGCAATAAGCATCCCGGCAATGCTTGTGCTTGGATTTGTGATTCTGAAAAATGGTGCCAACACCGGGGTAAAGATGCTCTATGTGGTGACGGGAATATTGCTTCTTTCATTGATACTGTTTTTTCTTGGAACTACTGATCATATGTCTGTTACAGGTGGCAGAATTCCCTCCGGCGATATAAGGAACATGAACCGTTTCTTCATGGTGTTTGCAATAGTTTTCCCGGCATTCACAGGGATGACTGCAGGAGTCGGACTTTCGGGAGACCTGAAAAATCCGGCCAGATCAATACCGCTAGGCACAATTATAGCTACTGTATCTGGTCTCCTGATTTATCTTCTTGTAATTTACAAGCTGTCTATTTCCGTAAGCAGTGAGGACATGCTTGCAAAACAGCTGATAATGTCCGACATAGCCATATTCGGGGCTGTAATTATTCCTCTTGGACTCGCGGCCTGTACACTGTCGTCAGCAATCGGGTCAATAATGGTAGGGCCCAGAACTTTGCAGGCTCTTGCCCTGGACTCCTCATTACCTTCCGGGAAAATCAACCGTTGGCTTTCAATGGGGAGAAAAGGTGACAATGAACCGGTTAATGCCACCCTTGTCACTTTTGTAATAGCCCTGGTCTTTGTTTCACTGGGAAATGTGAATGCCGTTGCTGAAATAATAACCATGTTCTTTCTGGTCACCTACGGATCATTATGCCTGATTTCATTTCTTAACCATTTCGGTTCATCGCCTTCCTACCGACCCTCATTCAAATCAAGATGGTACCTGTCGCTTACCGGATTCCTTATAGCCATCTGGGTGATGTTCAGGATAAATGCACCCTATGCATTTGTGTCGCTCCTGCTCATGACAATAGTATACTTCGTCATCAAGTCGTACCATCGCGAAAGGGACGGACTGGAATCACTCTTTGCCAATGCTCTCTTCCAGATAAACAGGAACATACAGGTGTATCTTCAAAAAGCGGGCAGCAGGAAAAAAACAAAGGAATGGAGGCCCAGCGCCATCTGTATTTCCAAATACTCATTTGTCAGGTCAAAAGCCTTTAACCTCCTGAACTGGATATCATACAGGTACGGATTCGGAACCTACCTTCACAGAATAGACGGATATTATTCAAAAGCGACTACCCGTCAGGCTGACGAGGAACTCTCAAAACTGATTGATTTCTATCAAACCACCAGCAACCACGTTTACATAGATACACTTATTTCTCCATCCTATACCTCGGCAATTGCACAGGCCATACAGGTGCCCGGGATCTCCGGAATGGAAAATAATATGGTAATTTTCGAGTACGATAAGGAGAATCCGGATAACCTTAAGGAGATTATAGAAAATACCGGCCTGGTTAAGGCGGGCCGCTTCGATATATGCATCCTGGCCTCCAGCAGGAAGGAAATGATTTACAGAAACGGGATACACGTCTGGATTGATCACAGGTATCCCGAAAACTCCAGCCTTCTGATACTTTTGAGCTTCATTATCTCTGGCCATCCTGTATGGAAAAAATCGAATATCAAGATCTTCGATACATGCGGGCCGGAGGATTACGAACAGGTCCGGAAAGGCCTGAATGACCTGGTCAAAACCGGCCGGTTGCCTATTACTGAGAAAAACATCGAGATAATTAACGAAAATTCCGGGATGACATTGAAAAGCCTGATAAATGAAAAATCCTCAACGGCTGCCCTCACAATGATCGGATTCAACACTCAGACCCTTAAACATGAAGGAGAAGCTATCCTCTCGGGCTACGATGGCATTGGAACTGTTCTGTTTGTCAATTCCCACAATGAGAAAGAGATAGTGTGACAACCCTGTAATTGAAACAGAGGGTATTTACTAATCGGAAAACATACGAATTTTTGTTGTTTTACAATAAATAATCATATGATATTCGACAAGTTTTTTACCTGAAACGATAAGGAATTAAGGGGACCGGAGAAAGAAGAACGAAATACTTAGCCCCGGTTTCGCCCGTTAAGGGTGATTTATTCCAGCCTTGAGGGCTGGCCTTCCAGTAGCCCGGGTCTCGCCCCGGGACAGGGGCAATAATACCAATCCGACCCCGGAGGGGTGGCTATCGGTTATAAAAGTCACGTCATTGGAGTTATATTTAAGTTAGCAGCATATCAAACAATACAAAAACAAATTGTATATATTACTGGAAGTCAACCCTTCCAGGGTTGTTAATGTTGTGTGGGGCTCTTTACCCGGGGTGAGACCCGGGCTACTGGAAGTCGACACCCCAGGTGTCGGGATTGATTGAATTCATCTTTGGCACGGTAGAAAATCCTGGAAATAATAACCTCATCTTTATTTTGGGTGTCTTTCGCACAAAAGAAGAAAGAAGATGGAAGAACGAAGAACCAAAAACGAAAAACCAAGAACGAATTGCCTTTGTGACTTCCTCCTTTATTTCAGGTACTTTTTAATGTTGTAAAGCCTGTTCAACGCTTCCATAGGCGTCAGATTGTCGATGTCGAGATCGAGGATCTCATCACGGATCTGCTTCAGTACCGGATCGTCGAGCTGGAAGAAGCTGAGCTGGTAGCCTTCGCGGTGACCGGCAAGTCCGGCTATGGGCTTGGCAAGCTCCTGTTTCTCATGACTCTGCTCAAGTTCCTTCAGGATATCGGATGCACGCGACACAACACTTCTGGGCATTCCTGCCATCCTGGCCACATGGATCCCGAAGCTGTGCTCACTGCCTCCTCTCTTGAGCTTCCGGAGGAAAATGACCTTGTTGTTGAATTCCCTTATGGATATGTTGTAATTCCTTACCCTTGTAAATGAGTTTTCCATCTCATTAAGCTCGTGGTAGTGGGTGGCGAAAAGCGTCTTCGCCCTGTGCTTGTTTTCATGAAGGTATTCAACCATCGCCCATGCTATCGAGATGCCGTCGTAGGTGCTGGTTCCGCGCCCTATCTCGTCGAGAAGGACAAGACTTCTGTCCGACAGGTTGTTAAGTATGCTTGCCGTCTCGTTCATCTCAACCATGAAGGTCGACTCGCCCAGACTTATGTTATCCGATGCCCCCACCCTGGTGAAAATCTTATCTACAATTCCTATGGTGGCTTCCTTCGCCGGAACAAAACATCCGGTTTGGGCCATAAGCACCGTGAGGGCCGTCTGGCGGAGAAGCGCCGACTTTCCCGACATGTTCGGTCCTGTAAGTATTATTATCTGCTGATCGTCGGTGTCGAGATACAGGTCGTTCGGCACATACGACTCTCCGGGAGGAAGCTGTCTCTCAATAACAGGATGGCGCCCGTCCTTGATATCGAGCCTGAAGGTATCATCCATTACAGGCCTGACATAGTTGTTATCCTTTGAAACGAGTGCGAACGAATAAAGGCAATCGAGCCTGGCTATAAGTGATGAGTTAAGCTGGACAGGAGGAATGTATTCAACTATTGCCTGCACAAGGTCGTTGAAGAGCTTCGTCTCGAGCGCGATTATCTTTTCCTCGGCTCCGAGTATCTTCTCCTCATATTCCTTCAGCTCTGCAGTAATATAGCGCTCGGCACTCACAAGGGTCTGCTTGCGTATCCATTCCGGAGGCACCTTGTCCTTGTGGGTGTTCCTTACCTCTATATAGTAACCGAACACATTGTTGAAACTGATCTTGAGCGAAGTTATGCCTGTACGCTGTACTTCCCTGGCCTGAAGTTCATTAAGATAATCCTTCCCGCTGTAAAGGATTCTTCTCAGGTCATCGAGCTCATCCGAAACGCCTTCCGCGATAACCTTTCCCCTGATCAGTTGCACGGGGGGATCATTGTACAGGCCTGAGTCTATCCTGTCGGCAATGGTCTGGCATGGATTAAGCTGTTCTCCGAGTATCTTCAAAGGCTCGCATCCGCTCTTTTCGCAAAGCTCCCTGATGGGGACCACGGCCCGGAGGGCTCTCTTCAGCTGCACGACCTCCCTTGGATTCACCCTGCCTACAGCCACCTTCGAGACCAGCCTCTCCAGATCACCGACCTGCTGTATCAGTCCTGCAATTTCCTTCATTACATGCTGATCCGAAATAAGATATTCAACTATATCGTGCCTGTCGGTTATCGGCTGAATGTCCTTCAGCGGAAGGGAAATCCATCTCTTAAGCATTCTCCCTCCCATCGGCGAAATGGTGCGGTCAATGACGTCAATGAAGGTCCGGGCTCCCTCGTAAGGGGTGTGGAACAGCTCAAGGTTCCTTATGGTGAACTTGTCGAGCCATACATACCTGTCCTCGTCTATCCTCGACAGGTTTGTGATATGTCCGAGCTGCGAATGCTGGGTAATGTCGAGATAATGGAGCACCGCTCCTGCAGCGATCACTGCCAGGGAAAGGTTCTGGACGCCGAAACCCTTAAGGGAGGTCGTCTCGAACTGCTTCAGAAGCCTGTCACCTGCTGCTTCGGGAGTGAATATCCAGTCATCGAGCTTGAATGTATAAAATTTCGTTCCGAAGTTTTCAATGAAGAGGTCATTCTTCCTCTTCTCATAAAGCACTTCCTTTGGCTGGAAGTTATTGAGAAGCTGATCGATGTACTCGAATGTTCCTTCCGAGGCGAAAAACTCGCCGGTGGATATGTCGAGAAAGGCCACCCCGGCGGCTTTCTTGTCGATATGGACTGCAGCCAGGAAATTGTTCTCCTTGTGAGTAAGAACATTATCATCCAGCGATACACCGGGAGTGACAAGCTCGGTAATTCCTCTTTTTACAATCTTCTTTGTAAGTTTCGGATCTTCCAGCTGTTCGCAGATAGCAACCCTCTGCCCTGCCCTTACCAGCCTGGGAAGATAGATATCGAGGGCATGGTAGGGAAATCCGGCCAGTTCAACCGAGGAGGCCGAACCGTTTGCCCTTTTTGTAAGGGTAATCCCCAGTATTTCCGAAGCCTTGATGGCGTCGGGACCGAAGGTCTCATAAAAATCGCCCACCCTGAAAAGCAGAATGGCGTCAGGGTGCTTTGCCTTGACGTGGTAATACTGCTTCATCAGCGGTGTCTCAACATATTTCTTTTCGTCGGCCATGGATAGACGCAGGGAAACATTTCAACGATTGATCTTCAACAAAGATAATTTTTTTTAGAATGGCTCAGGATAACGGGAACCGGTTTTACCCGGCAACAGGTAACAATTATCATTGTTCAGGTTTATGTCTTTTCGTAACTTGTAACAGTTATAAATAAATACCTGAGTGAAATGAAGAAAGTCCTTATCCTGGGAGCAGGGATGGTTGTAAAGCCCATGGTTGAATTCCTGCTGAAGAACAATTACGCTGTCAAGGTTGCCACAACCACAAAAGAAAAAGCCGACAGGATGATAAAGGGCCATCCGAACGGATCATCCATGAGATGGTCGGCCGACGAGACAGAGGTGCTGGATAAGCTTGCCGGCCAGCACGACATAGTGGTTTCGTTCCTGCCTTACAGGTATCATGCCCTGGCCGCCAGGGCATGCTTAAAAAGAGGAATTCCCCTTGTCACAACTTCTTATGTCCAGCCCGAAATGCAGGCCCTCGACGAGGCTGCAAAGAGGTCGGGTATCCTGCTGCTCAACGAGATAGGACTCGACCCCGGAATCGATCACATGACCGCCATGAAGGTGATTGATCATATTCACCAAAAAGGAGGAAAAGTGGAGAAGTTCTGGTCGCTTTGCGGAGCCCTGCCTGCACCAGGTGATGCAGATAACCCAATGAAATATAAATTCTCATGGAGCCCCAAGGGGGTGGTCCTTGCGAGCCGCAACAGCGCTCTTTACCTGAAAAACGGGGAAAAGGTCAAAATTGAGCCCGTTAACCTTTTCAAGGACAGGTTCAGTTATAATTTCCCGGGAGTGGGCGAAATGGAGGTGTATCCCAACAGGGATTCGATAAGCTATATTGATATCTACAAGATTCCTGAGGTCTCCACAATGTACCGCGGGACCTTCAGGTTCAGGGGATGGTGCGAGACGCTCGACGTGATGAAGGCTCTCAATATGCTCGACGACACAATCATCGATTACACGGGCAAGGATTATGCGGGATTTCTTTCTGAACGTTCAGGACTGGGCACCACCAACATGCGTGAAAATATTGCCCTGAAGCTCGGAATCCCGAAGTCGTCCGTCGCCCTCGATTCGCTCGAATGGCTGGGGTTCTTCGGCAATGAAAAACCGGATTGCACAAAGACCTCTCCCTTTGAGATCACAGCTGAAAGGATGATCAGCAAAATGATGATATCAGGGAAAGAACGTGATATGGTTGTGATGCAGCATATCTTCCTGGCTTCCTACCCGGACGGCAAAAAAGAGGTGATAAAATCGTCGATGCTTGATTACGGATCTCCTGAAACCAATACGGCAGTTGCCAGAACGGTTGCTCTTCCTGCATCGGTGGCAGTAAAAATGATCCTTGAAAAGCTTATTACTCTTACCGGTGTTTACAGACCGGTGGTGCCTGAGATATATAACCCCGTTATCGATGAGCTTAAAACACTGGGAATCGAAATGAAGGAGGAATACGG
>JAVEXG010000142.1:0-8672 GCA_034004115.1 Bacteroidales bacterium
CTCCCAGCGAATAGTCGATAAGAACCGATGGCTTGAATTTCAGAACGGGAGCTATTTCTATCAGCCCGCCTGCCGTGATCATAAATTCGTACTGCCCGAAATCGTGATATGGTGATGCGGTACCATTGCTGTTGCGCCTGTAATTAAGAAACGACGGAACAGCCAGCCCGGCAAAAATCCTGTCGGAGAAATAGTAAACTCCCGCTCCGGCATTGGGCAGTACAAGCGACTTTTCATCCGACTGGAAAACCGGATCCCCCGGATCACTCAGGAGCAATCCTGTATAATCGGTGTTAGAGAGATCGACTCCTGCCTTAAGTCCCATCGAGATCTTACCCCTTCTCATCTTTATATGATATGCATAGCTGCCGTAAAGGCTTGTTGACCTTGTCGCTCCGTACTTCATGAACTGGGCCGTCAGGCCGAGGGCAACCTTGTCGTTCTTCATGGGAGAATGAACTGACAGCGACTGAAGCAAAGGCGAGCCGCTTGTCCCCATCCACTGCATCCTGTACGACATGATACCGCTCAGAACCTCGCGGGTTCCTGTATAGGCGGGATTGATCACCATGCCGTTCTGGAGATACTGGCTGTAAACCGGAAACCCAAGGTTTATCCTTGATGAATCAGGAACCTGGGCATCGAGCCTGAAATACGAAAGAAGTCCTGCAAGCAGCATCACCGGTACCACTGACCTGATCCCTGAACGGATTATATTTTTTCTATGACATCCCATTCAATCAATATCTTTTCAATACAACAAAGCCGCTTTTCCTGAAAACCTGCCCGTTCCCCTTCGAAGTCAGCTTCAGAAGGTAATAATAGGTTCCCTCCGGAACTTCTGACCCTTTCAGAGTCCTTCCGTCCCAGTTCATCCATTCGTCCCCTCCGGTGTTTGAGGTACGGAAGACTTCGGTTCCGGTTCCGTTTATTATAGTCAGTTCAGCCGTCTGATTCTCCAGATCGAGGCCATTTATCCTGAAAGTATTATTATACCCCCCCGGATCATCGTTTGGTGAGAATCCCTCGGGTATCATCAGGTTAAGAACAGATACAAGCAGTTCATCTTCAATAGTGCAGGCACCCCGGGTGACTGTCCAGAGGAAGGTGTTCAATCCCTCCGACAAACCACTAACCCTTGTGGCCGCGTCAGTATCATTGTCAAAACTTCCCGAACCATTCACGAGTGTCCATTTGCCTGTTCCGCCATCGGCGGGGGGAACAGCCTGAAGCCTGATTATATGATCGAAACTGTGAAGGATTGTGTCCCTGCCTGCTGATATTGAATAGCCTTCAGGCAATGAGTCCTTGACAAGTTCGAGAACATTTGAGAAACTGGAACAACAGTCAAAAGCGCCTGAAGTCACAAACCGTCTGTATTGAATTGTGTTCGTCATGGCCGGCGGCTGGTATGAGCCATCGGATGAGTTGTTTGCACCCTGTGCAGGAACCCACGACGAACCATCGGCGCTTTGCTGCCATAAATAGGTGTAGGAACCTGATCCTCCCGAAATGGACTGTCCCGGAGCCTGGGTAAGCTTAGCCGGAACATCCGACTTGCAAACCACCTGATTTCCTGCAATTGTGTTGTTCGCTATCACCGGCAATACTGTTATCCTCACCGGTTCACTTTCCGATATACACTCACCCGATACAGCCCTCCTCCTGAACCATGTTGTTGATGTCAGCACCCCGGGCTGGTATTCAACGCCCGTTGCGGAAGGAAGTTCCGTCCAGGTAATGTTATCCGGCGATGATGACCACAGGTAAATAAAATCGTCCGGTATTCCTGTTCCTCCTCCGGCACTCAGACCTGTTATCCTGTGGGGAGTGCTGCCGCTGCACACCGTTGTATCGGCAAGCCCGCCTGAAAGAAGGGTAATTATATTATTGCTAACAGTTTCATGCACATCTATCACTACTGAATTGCTTATGCTCATACATGCGGATGACCTTACTATTCTTCTGTACCTCACCGTATCGGTAAGAACGGGGGTGGTGAAATTCCGGAAGTCACCAAGGGTAAAACCGGGAACATCGGTCCATGAGTGATTTTCAGTACTGTCCTGCCATGTGTATGTATATGAACCCGGACCTGCACCGTTCACAGGGGCCGAACCGGTAATGACCACCGGGTCCGATCCTGAACATATTGTCTGGTCGGCCGTAACAAGGGTATTGGAGGTTATCTCAGGATATGAAGTGAGAATGACGGGCTCGCTGGCATTCCGGCACACATCATTGCTGCCCGAATAGACGACTCTCCTGAAATATTGCTGTCCGGGAAAGTACTCTGCCGATTCTGCAGGATCATAGCCGGCCGTGGTTGAGATTCCTGCAGCTGCTGCCCAAACTGAATTATCGCTGCTGCTTTCCCATATGTACCTGAAGTTGTTATCTCCTCCCGAAAGGGTTGGAGCAACCGTAGCTTCGAGATTTATAAAGTTCATCCCTTCACATATCTCCTGGTCCGGTGTAAGTATTGAATTGTTTTCAACCGGATTCAGAACATTGACACTGACTGAGGGGCTTACATCCATGCAGGCTCCCGATGAAACTATACGCCTGTACCATGTCGTCTGTGTGAGCGGCTGGGATGGCTGATAGCTTTCGGTTACTGCCGTCAGGGCCGTATAGGTTGCATTGTCAGTGCTGGTCTCCCACCTGTATTCATAGAAGCCGTTCCCGTCGGAAATCACTCCGGCCGGATTTAAGGCTGATGCATTCTGACCGTAGCACAGGGTGCCTGGATCAGCTATGATATTATTCTTTATGTTCTGATGGACAATAATATTCACCGGCAGGCTGACATCAGTGATTGCAGCGGCGAAATCGGTAACCACCCTTCTGAACCATGTGGTCTGCGACAATTCGGAAGGGGGTGTGTAATGCTGCTGGTCGTTGGTTCCGGGGGCATCTGTGAATCCGGTAAGTGCCGAAACCGTACTGCTCTGCCACCTGTAACTATATGGCGGAGTCCCTCCGACCGGCTGTGTCCCGGTCAGCTGACCGTAACGCACATTTGAACAGACCGAGTCGATCCTGTTTCCTGTTTCAGCCGAGCGTATCGAGTTAAACAGAAAACCGTTCAGATTGGGGAAATAAGAATATTTAAGTTCACCCTGACCTTCTGAAGGAATTGTCGGAGCCGGTGTACCGTTTGACACGGATGCGCCGGCAACTAATGCCGGTGTCGAACTGGTGCTGAACCAGATAAGTCCGCCGCCGCCGCCGCCGCCTTCGCCCGAGCCTCCCGGACTGATTCCTCCGTTTCCTCCGTTTGCTGAAAGGGTCAGCCCACTGTTGAAGCCCTGGAACGAAAGGACTATTGATCCTCCCGCACCACCCCCTCCTGCTCCGGCATCTGAAACCGAATTCAGCGCCGTCGCTCCGTCGGCTCTTAATATCTGACTGTTTCCGTCAATTGAATCTGCAATTATAAATACTATCCCGCCGCCGCTTCCGCCAGCCGAAGCCGTCGAACCGGCGGCCTGAGTTGACGCACCTGCGCCTCCTCCCAAAAATACTCCATCCTGAATTATTGAACCGAATATGTTCATGCCTCCGTATCCGCCGTCGCGCGGGTCGGTACTGCACAACAATGCGTTTTCGATACCGCCGTCGGCACCCTTACCTCGGTTTGAACCTCCGCCGCCTCCGGAATATCGTCCGTTACCGCCGCCTCCTCCTGTAAAGTTCCTGCCCTGCCCCTTTGCATGACCGGGATAAAGCAGCGCACCCGTGTAATCATGTATTGCCACTCCCTCGCCCTTCAGTCCGGCATTGTTCCACGAAAGATTATATGAATCGAGGCTGTTTGCCGCCACATTAGTACTTACGCATTCCCCTGTTCCCTGAACACCGGGAGCTCCGGCAAATCCCCGACCGGTGACATCAATACCGGCATTAAGGGTAAGCTTCCGGCCGGCCATGATTGCAACAACGCCGCCGGTACCCGTTGCATTGTTCCAGGGCAGCGCCGAAAGTGTCGAGGTGACAACCGGTTCATTATAGAAAGGAACCCTGATCATCTGAACATTCCCTGTAATATTGTATGAGTTAATATAAACATTACGCGTAAATCGAATCTGGCCCGTTCCTGCATTCACCGACAATAACTGAAGAAATTCGTAAGCTCCGGGTGTGCCGATAAGCGACTGTACATTAACCCCGTAAGCCCCCTGCGCCGTCTGGATGCCAACTCCCTGCATCTGAATCAGCAGGACATAATCGCCGGCTGCAAACTGAGAAGCCTGGGCCGGAGTTACCGTAACCAGACCAGGGCTGATCGAATTTACTTTGGCATAATGATTTATGATACCACCTATCTCCTCCTGACCATGAATCTGAATACTGCTGCCGGCAATATACAACACCAGCATAATCAGCAGTTTATTAATATGGTACACAAGTTTGTTTATCATCAGGAAATGATATTACGACTTATTAAACGTTAAAATTGTTAAATAATTGAGAGGTGCTCCTAAATTTATGTCGGAATACCGGGAAATTCAATGAAAAAACAGGTCCCCCCCTCAGCTTCAGATTCGAACCAGATAGTGCCGCCGGCATTCTCGACATTTCTTTTTACAATTGAAAGGCCAAGGCCCGTGCCCGATGATTTTGTTGTGAAATTCGGAGTGAACATTTTGTTTTTCAGCGATTCAGGTATCCCGCTGCCATTGTCGGAGACTGTTACCAGAATCATATCGTCCTTCCTTTCAAGGTTGACTTTGATCAGTCCTTCCTGTCCGGGAGGAATCGACTGAATAGCATTCTTTATCAGATTGGAGAAAATACTGTTTACCTGTTCCTTGTCTGCATTTATTAAAAACTTCTCCGAACGGGGTGATCCGATCCTGAAAGTTATTCCGCCGCTGTTCTTGAAAAGTTCAAGCGTGACCCGTATCTGTTCAAGAAGATCAAGCTCCACGGGGTTTGCCGACGGGATCCTGGCAAATGAAGAAAATGCCGATGCAATTGACGAAAGATTATCGATGTACTCTATCTGGTTTTTAGTAAACTTTTCGAGCTTCTTCTCAAACCCGGGCACACCATCGGTCCATGACTTGAATAGCTGCTGAATATTCAGCTTCATAGGGGTCAACGGGTTTTTTATCTCATGCGCAATCTGTTTCGCCATCTCCCTCCAGGCATATTCCCTCTCCGAATTGGCAAGCTTCTGGGCGCTTTGTTCCAGCTCATCGACCATCCGGTTATACTGCCTCACAAGGTCGCCCACCTCATCATTGCCGATGTACGAGAGATGCTCGCTTTTCTTTCCGAGCTCAACCGACGCCAGCCTGCTGCTGAGCATCGCAAGCGGTGCGGTAAGCCTGCCGCTTATTATAACAGCAAGACCTGTGGCAAGAACAATAAGAAGAAGAGTGAAGTTGATGACGGCAACTATCATGTTCGATATCTCCCTGGCCAGAATGCTCTGCATCCTGAAATAGGGCAGATTGACATAAGTAAGAAGCTCGTTGTCTATATTATAAAAAGGTGCATATCCCGAAACATATTCAAGATTGCCTATGTTTTCCTGCTGGAAGTACTCTGTCTTCTTAAGTATAAACATATTAATAAAGGCAATGTTATCCATACGCCTGCTCACCAGATCGCGGTAATAGATTTCGGGACGTGAAGAAGAGATAAGAAATCCGTAGGAATCGTAAAGATTTATATCGGTGTTGAAAATATTTGATAGTCGTACCAGGACTTCCTCAAGGGTGTTGTTATTGTCATCCTTCCAGTCGCGCGACAGCTCCTTTTCGGCTGATATCATATTGTCGAGCTCCATAATTATTGAACTCAGCTTTTCCTTAATATTCTCATAGTGCTTCTCCCTGTATTGCTCGATAGTGAGGGAAGCTATCACAAAACCAATCAGAGTAAAGGATATCAGCAGGATAACGATGAAAGACATCTGCATTTTCTGCCTGAAGTTGAATCCGGCAGGTCTCCTGAAGGAAGGCCTCACCACAAAAAAGCCTATGAGGTTTGAAAACAGGAATATGAAAACAAAGATGTAGGCAAATGATATCAGAATGTCCTGGAACGAGACGACCGGCCTCCCGATAACCACGGTTACATTACCGTTGCGATAAAGTGAAAGATTGTATGAGTCGGCATTGAAGAAACCATAATCCATCACATCGTCGACGTACATCAGATCGGTTGTGTTGAAAGGAAAATCGCCTGTCCGGAGTACCAGATCGCCGTTTATGTATTTTGCAAAGGAGTAATCCTTAAGCTTTGAGTATCCGTGATACTTCCTGTCGAGCAGCAGTTCCGAATATCCCGGCTGAAATACCTTGATGTCGCTGAAGAGGTCGATGAAAAGTCCATTGTGCCTTGAATTTCCGAAATCATAAAAAAATCTTCCCAGGTAGCTGGCCCTTCCCTGCTTGCTGTCGATAAAGTGAAAATCCGTTCCGGTCAGCTGATGCCCGTTCTCCTGAATCTTCTCACCGAAAAAACTGTAACAGTCCTCGTAAAACTGATTCTGAATGCCTACACTAAGGGAATCATTCCTGGTGCAAAGGACAATGTTAAGGTTGTAATTACCCCAGTACCCGTTGAAATACCTGTCGTGCAGGTACAACAGTATACTGTTGAAATCGTCGGTGCCGAAATAAGGGCGGTTCATCATCCTTTTCAGGGTGGAATCGGCCGACATCACCGGCCATAAGTCAAGAAGCAGGTGTTCTGCTGTCGGATCATTCTCAGTCGAATACGTAAGAAGCTGTATCTTTATGTTTTCTTCGTTCTTCTTCTCTGAAAAATAAGCTATTATGAACAGGGAGTAGATTGCAAGCACAAATGAGACAATCACCGACCTGTTTAACCGGCTGGCTCCGCGGGTGCTTAAAAACCACAGTATAACAACTATTGAAAGATACAAAAGCGATATGGCAAGAACAGGAAGCAGTTCCCTGCCGAAAAGTACAGGGAAGGGTATCATCGATGTCATTGCAGCCAGGCAAACCCCGGATGCTGACGGACAGTTCCTGCAACGGAATAAAAGAAGTATATAAAGCAGGGGGACGGCGAACAGCAGAATGATCACAATAAAGCCGGCCAGACTGAAAAGATCAAGGTTTAGAACCCTGTACGTCTCGAAATTTATATTGGAATTGAAGACAAGGTGGCTTATCACCTTGTGATACAGGCTGAATAACAATGAGCCCGGCAGGAGCAGCAAAGCCAGGGTATACCATCTGGAAATGTCAGTTTTGATAATCCTGTCGTGGTCCCTGAACAGAGAAAAAATTATGTACGACAGGAACGAAAGCAGAATGCTCAGCAGAAGCAGATGTCCAAGCGTTGGAATAAATCCGTTCAAAGTGTACCTGAACGGAGAGAAGAGGGCGGTCTGTGACAGCACTGCGGGTTTCTTTGCCAGCAGGACAATCAGGTACACAAGGATAATCAGGCCCGAAGAAATGAGGGCAGCCATGCCGGCCTTCTTCCTTCCGGCATAGCGCCTTGTCAGGCACAACACCAGGTTCAGCATTGCAAGAAATGCCAGTCCCCAGAGTATCAGCGGAACATGAATTAATCCCGTCTTTCCTTTTTCCTGAGGGTAAATCAAGGAGAACAGGAATGTGCCGCCTGATGAGTAAACATTATAGCCGGAGGCATCATAGGTCCTGCTGAATCCGGTGGACACCGGGATACGGAAATCTTCTTCAAATCCGTTGCTTATTATATCATTCTCAAGGCTGTAATCGCTTCTGATGCGGAGGAGACCGAGAATATTTTCCGGACCGGCTTCCACCTTGCTGGTAAGGAACCATCCGTTCTGGAGGAAGACGAATGGTCTTGTGAATAAGGAATCGTGAAGCACCCTCGGAGCATCAAATTCGGTATCTGACCAGCTTACAAGCCTGTTGCCCATGTATTCGAGAATTGTGATGCCATTCTCGTGGGCCCGGGCAAACAGGCTGTTCTCAACCTCCGTACCATGAGGCACACCGCTTGCGAGGATGGGCTTCATCCCCTCAAGGCACTGCTCCATTACCTTTTCCTTTTCCCTAAGTATCCTGTTGAACCTGCGGGTCTTGAACCTGTACTCGAAATCACCCATATAGACCAGCTCGGCAGCCATGGCAAGAAGGATCAGAAACACTGCCAGTATAAACGGGGTGATCTTTAGCTTTCCTTCTTTCATGATTACTCAATAATGATCTATTCGTGATGATATGGTTCTCCCCTGATAACGGTGAAAGCCCTGTAAAGCTGTTCAAGGAACAATAATCGTACCATCTGATGTGAAAAAGTCATCCTCGAAAGTGACAGTGTCAGATCAGCTTTTCTGCGGATTTCGTCTGTGAAACCCCAGGGTCCTCCTATAACAAACAGAATCCTTTTCTTCTGAATCATAAGGCTTCTCTCAAGCCATGAGGAAAATTCAATTGTTGAAAACTCCCTGCCCTTGTCATCAAGAATCACAATGAAGTCATCGTCCCTGAAAATCCTGAGCATCTGGGCCCCTTCCTTCGCCTTCTGTTCCTCCTCCGGCATGTTGCGGGTCTTCCTGATATCAGGCAGGGTGATCGTCTCAAATGATGAGTACCGCCTGATGCGTTCCTCATAGTTTGTCAATCCTTCCGCAAGATATCGTTCAGTGGTTTTCCCGGTCTGCAATAAGACAATCTTCATAATTATTG
>JAVEXG010000143.1:0-8604 GCA_034004115.1 Bacteroidales bacterium
AACAATGGGATTTGGTCTGCCGGCAGCCATCGGTGCCAAGATAGGCTTTCCCGGTAAGCAGGTCGTTGCTTTCATCGGCGACGGAGGATTCCAGATGACAATCCAGGAACTCGGAACAATCCTTCAGTACAAGGTTGCTGTCAAACTGATCATTCTTAACAACGGATTCCTTGGTATGGTGAGGCAATGGCAGGACATGTTCTTCTATAAGCGATACGCATCCACAGAGCTGATGAATCCTGATTTTGTAACCATTGCAAGCGGGTACAGCATCCCGGCAAAAACAGTATCAGAAAGAGAGGAACTTAAGGACTCTCTCAGGGAAATGCTTGATTCAAAGGGACCTTATATACTGGATGTCAGGATCGATAAGGAAGGCAATGTACTTCCAATGATCGAACCGGGGGCTTCGGTTTCGGAAATAACACTAACTTATAAATAATATGCCCTAATCCCCCCTGACGCTACGGTCAGGACAGACCTTAAGGCTTCTTAAGGAACCCCCTTTAGGGGGCAGGGGGTAAAGGACAGGGGGTAGAGGGCAGACAGCAAAGAGCAGGCAGCAGGTAACAAAAGTAAAATAGAAAAAACCAGTCATTATGAACATACAGGAATTTACGATATCAATCTTTTCAGAAGACCATATAGGGATAACGAACCAGATAACAATCATCCTTACGAGAAGACAGATAAACATTGAAAGCATAACGGCTTCAGAATCTGCGGTAAAGGGAGTACAGATCCTCACGCTTGTTGTCAGGACAACCCCTGATCTGGTTCAGAAGGTTGTAAAACAGATTCAGAAGATAGTTGAAGTCCTGAAGGTCTTTGTCCACACCTCTGATGAGATCATCTACCAGGAACTGGCCCTTTATAAAGTCAGAACCAAGGGCCTTATGTCGGGCAACCTTATTGATCGCATTGTCCGCGACCATAACGCACGCATCCTTGAGGTTCACCCTGAGTTCATGGTGATTGAACGGACAGGGCACAAGACTCAGATCAACGATTTGCTGCATCTTCTTGAACCTTGCGGCGTTCTGCAGTTCGTAAGGTCGGGCAGGGTTGCCATTACCAGGCAGGTCAAGGAGCTTCATGCCTATCTTGAAGAAATGGATCAGGCAAATCAGCAGAGACCCGACACCTTCGATTCCTTTAACTAAAGGTGGCCGGACTGTACGGATAAGAAGAAAAAGATTTTAAGAATAAAAAAATTAAAAAAAAACCTTATAAAAAACTAATACCATGGCAAAAATCGATTTTGGCGGAATCCTTGAAGATGTTGTAACAAGGGAAGAATTCACTCTTGAAAAGGCACGCGAAGTACTTAAAAATGAAACCATAGCCGTAATAGGCTACGGTGTCCAGGGACCGGCGCAGGCTCTTAACATGAAGGACAATGGTGTAAATGTAATCATAGGCCAGGCTCCGGAATTCAAGGCCGACTGGGACAAGGCGGTAGCTGACGGCTTTGTTCCGGGGACGAACCTTTTTGATGTCGATGAAGCAGCAAAAAAGGCCACCATCATCCAGTATCTGGTGTCGGATGCAGCGCAGAGGATACTATGGCCCAGAATCAAGCCATGTCTGAAGGAGGGAGATGCCCTATATTTCTCCCACGGTTTCTCAATAACATACAAGGAGCATACGGGAGTAATCCCGCCGGAGAATATTGATGTTATCCTTTGTGCGCCAAAAGGTTCCGGCACAAGCGTAAGGAGGAATTTCCTGGCGGGTACAGGCATCAACTCAAGCTTTTCGGTATTCCAGGATTTCACCGGCAGGGCAACTGACCGTATTCTTGCCCTCGGCATAGTTATCGGATCGGGATATCTCTTCCCCACAACTTTCGAAAAGGAAGTCTTTTCCGACCTTACGGGTGAGCGCGGAGTTCTCATGGGAGCGCTTGCAGGTATCATGGATGCCCAGTACCAGGTGCTTCGCGAAAACGGTCATTCTCCTTCCGAAGCCTTCAACGAAACCGTCGAAGAGCTGACGCAGAGTCTTATCAGGCTTGTCGATGAAAAAGGTATGGACTGGATGTACTCTAACTGCAGTGCCACAGCACAGCGTGGTGCGCTCGACTGGCGTCCTAAGTTCATGGAAGCAACCCTTCCGGTCTTCACTGATCTTTACAACAAAGTAAAATCGGGTGAAGAGTGCGTCAGGGTGCTGCAGTCGACCGGATTGCCGAATTACAAGGAACTCCTTAACGCTGAATTGTCTGAGCTTGGGAACTCCGAATTATGGAAGACAGGCGCTGCCGTAAGGAAGTTAAGGCCGGGAAAGAAATAAGAAACAAAATAAAACCAAATAATGATGGAAGAAAAAGTATACATCTTCGACACAACCCTCCGCGACGGTGAACAGGTGCCCGGGTGCCAGCTGAATACTGTTGAAAAGATTCAGGTGGCCAGAGCTCTTGAAGCCCTGGGAGTCGACGTCATTGAATCGGGCTTCCCGATTTCCAGCCCGGGCGATTTCAGGTCGGTGGTGGAAATATCGAAAGCCATCTCAAATCCGGTGATATGCGCTCTCACAAGAGCAGTAAAAAAGGATATAGAAGTGGCAGCCGAAGCTCTCCAGTATGCAAAGAGAAAGAGGATACACACCGGCATCGGCACTTCTCCCTTTCATATAAAATACAAGATCAGGACGACACCGGAGGAGATACTCAAGAGAGCAGTCGATGCGGTCAAATATGCCAAAAAATTCGTGGAGGATGTCGAGTTCTACGCGGAGGATGCAGGAAGGAGCGAGAATGAATACCTTGCCCAGGTAATCGAGGCTGTGATAAAGGCCGGGGCTACGGTTGTCAACATACCCGACACGACAGGCTACTGCCTGCCGGAGGAATACGGGGCAAAGATCAGGTACCTGATGGAGAATGTAAGGAACATCGACAAGGCGGTTATTTCGACCCACTGCCACAACGATCTTGGAATGGCAACTGCCAACACAATTATGGGAGTGCTTAATGGTGCCAGGCAGGTGGAGGTTACAATGAACGGCATCGGTGAGAGGGCCGGCAACACATCGCTCGAGGAGGTGGCAATGATAATAAAGAGCCATCATGCCATGAAGCTAAAAACCGACATCAACTCAAAACTGATATTCAGCACAAGCAGGCTGGTCTCCAACCTGATGAGCATGCCGGTTCAGGCTAATAAGGCAATAGTCGGAAGGAACGCCTTCGCGCACTCTTCCGGAATCCATCAGGACGGTGTACTTAAATACAGGGAGAATTATGAAATAATTGATCCTCATGAGGTGGGGATAAAGGAATCGTCGATAATACTTACGGCACGAAGCGGAAGGGCCGCCCTAAACCACCGGCTGGAGGCGCTGGGGTTCACGTTCGGCAAGGAAGAGCTGGATGATATATACCACCGCTTTCTGAATCTTGCCGACAAGAAGAAGGAAATCAATGATGAGGACCTGAGAATTCTGTCGGGTGAGGTATTTGCCGGAGAAAAGTCGCTCAAACTTGAAACCCTGCAGGTCACCTGCGGAAGATCGACTGTTCCCGTGGCAACGGTGGGGATCAAAATCAATGGTGAAGTTCACATGGCAACAGCTTCGGGGAACGGACCAATTGATGCGGCCTTTACCGCTGTAAAATCTCTTATAAGCAAAACCGTCCACCTCGAGGAGTTTCTTATTCAGGCAATCACAAAAGGAAGCGATGATATCGGCAAGGTGCACATCCAGATAGAACATGAAGGAAAGATCTATTATGGCTTCTCAGCAAATATTGACATAGTAACCGCCGCAGTGGAGGCTTTCATCGATGCGATATCGAAGATAAAATGACCCCCCACCCCCCCTGAAGGGGGGCTAAGCGGCAGGGAGGCAGAGGAGCAGCATAATTAAAAAAACATTTATTAATGGAGCCAAAAACACTATTTGACAAGATCTGGGACGCCCATGTGGTCCAATCGGTTGAAAAGGGACCCGACATACTTTACATCGACCAGCATTTTATACATGAGGTTACCAGCCCGCAGGCTTTCAATGGTCTGAGGAAAAGAGGCATCCCTGTGTTCAGGCCCGAACGGACCCTGGCCACAGCCGATCACAATATCCCTACACAGGACCAGGATAAGCCGATCAGGGATGAACTATCGAGGAACCAGGTCGACAGGCTTACAGAAAACTGCCGCGATGCGGGCATAGAGTATTTCGGTCTTAATCATCCATCGAACGGTATTGTACATGTAATCGGTCCGGAGATGGGTTATACAAGACCGGGCATGACAATTGTATGCGGCGACAGTCACACCTCGACACATGGAGCCTTTGGCGCAGTGGCATTCGGTATTGGCACAAGCGAAGTAGAAATGGTGCTTGCCACCCAGTGCATCCTTCAGCCCAGACCAAAAAAAATGAGGATAACGGTTAACGGCAAGCTGGGTAAAGGAGTAACGGCGAAGGATGTAATAATGTATATCATTTCCCATATCTCAACCAGCGGAGCAACAGGTTATTTCGTGGAGTATGCAGGTTCCGTGATAAGGGATCTCAGCATGGAAGGAAGGATGACCGTTTGCAACATGAGCATCGAGATGGGGGCCCGCGGCGGGTTGATTGCTCCTGACGATACAACAATGAAGTATCTGAAAGACCTCAAATCATTCGCACCCGGATTTGACTGGGATACACTTCTCTCTGAATGGAAGGAATTCAGGAGCGATCACGGAGCAGTCTTCGATCGTGAGCTTGAAATAAACGGGAGCCAGATCAGACCGATGATAACTTTCGGTACAAATCCCGGGATGGGAATGGCAATTGATGATTCCATTCCTGATACCGACAACATAAGTGCCGATGATACACCTTCATTCCTTAAATCGCTCGACTATATGGGATTTGTTCCCGGAATGAAGCTTCTGGGACATCCGGTCGACTATGTCTTTGTCGGAAGCTGTACCAATGGCCGCATTGAGGACCTCAGGGAATTTGCCCGGATTGTAAAGGGAAAGAAGAAAGCACCGGGTATAACAGCCCTGATAGTTCCGGGATCAAAAGCCGTTGAAAAACAGGCGGTAAGCGAAGGTATCGACATAATTCTTCAGAAGGCAGGATTTGAACTCAGACAGCCCGGGTGCTCTTCATGCCTGGCCATGAATGAGGACAAGATCCCCGCAGGCAAGTATGCAGTTTCAACCACCAACAGGAATTTTGAAGGCCGCCAGGGTCCCGGTTCCAGAACGCTGCTTGCCAGTCCTCTGGTAGCGGCTGCTGCAGCCATTACGGGAAAAGTGACCGATCCGCGCGAATTCATCCGTTAGAATAATTAAAAGGAGATTAAAATGCCAAAAGAAAAATTCACATTGCTTGAATCCACCTGTGTTCCTCTTCCGTTCGAGAATATCGATACTGATCAGATAATCCCTGCACGGTTCCTTAGTGCAACCACAAGGGAAGGGTTCGGGGATAACCTGTTCCGCGACTGGCGCTATGACAAGTCGGGACAGAAGAACAAGAATTTCATTCTGAACAACGACAGTTACGGAGGGAAGATCCTTGTGGCAGGAAAGAATTTCGGAAGCGGTTCAAGCAGGGAACATGCCGTATGGGCTATTTACGATTACGGGTTCAGGGCAGTGGTCTCGAGCTTTTTTGCCGACATATTCAGGAACAATTCTCTTAACAACGGATTGCTTCCGGTTATCGTTCCGGAGAAATTCCTTGACAGCCTGATGGATCTGGTGCGCAAAGACCCTGATCAGCTCGTCCGGATAGACCTTGAAAATCAGGTTATTTCAATAGTACCCGACGGCAGTTCGGTACAATTTGAGATCAATCCCTATAAAAAGGAATGCCTTATGAAAGGGCTTGATGACATTGACTATCTTCTCTCAAAGAAGGATCTTATCACAGCATTTGAAAAAGACAAAAAGGCGTAAGATGAGAATTGAAATAATGGACACTACCCTCAGGGATGGGGAGCAAATGCAGGGTATTTCATATTCTCCGGTTGAAAAACTTCACATTGCAGCATTATTATTAAAAGAAGTGAAAGTTGACCGCATCGAGGTTGCCTCGGCACGGGTCTCCACCGGCGAAATTGAAGCTCTTAAAATGATCACCAGGTGGGCCCGGCGCAATGATTTACTTAAAAAAGTCGAAGTTCTTGGATTTATTGACGGGGATATTTCATTAAACTGGATCCACGATGCAGGAGGAAAGGTTATCAACCTGCTCTGCAAAGGATCATTAAGACATCTCGAAAAACAGCTGCGCAAGACACCCGAACAGCATGTGAATGATATCAGAGGCATTATCAGAAAAGCTGAAGAGCTTGATATGCAGGTTAATATATACCTGGAAGACTGGTCGAACGGAATGATCGGTTCAGAAGATTATGTGTTCTACATGCTTGATAACCTGATGGATGACAGGATTGAAAGATTTATGCTTCCCGATACCCTTGGCATATTGAATCCGGATCAGACATATTCCTTCTGCAAAAAAATGGTCGAAAGATATCCATCACTTAATTTCGATTTCCATCCGCACAACGATTATGACCTTGCCGTAGCCAACATATACGCAGCAGTCAAGGCAGGTATTACAGGAGTTCATACAACAATAAACGGGTTGGGAGAGAGGGCTGGCAATGCTCCGCTGTCGAGCGTAATAGGTGTCCTGCATGATCAGCTTGGCGCCGAAACCGGGGTCAATGAATTTGAGATCACAAAGGCAAGCAAGATAGTTGAGACATTCAGCGGGATCAGGGTACCTGTAAACAAGCCGGTGGTTGGTGAAAATGTTTTCACACAGACCTCCGGGGTTCATGCAGACGGTGACTCAAAAGACAATCTTTATTTCAATAACCTTCTTCCGGAAAGATTCGGGAGGAAAAGGAAGTATGCCCTTGGAAAACAATCGGGAAAAGCGACTATCAGAAAAAACCTGGAAGAATTCGGCCTCGATCTGGACTCTGAATCCCTTACAAAGGTGACACAGCGAGTAATTGAACTTGGCGACAAAAAGGAAAATGTAACAACCGAGGATCTGCCTTTCATCATCTCCGATGTTCTGGGAAACGACAGGAGTGATTTCAAGATATTCATAAAAAACTATTCACTTTCACTTTCATACGGTCTGAAACCATTTGCCAGTGTTCAGATCGAAATTGACGGAAACCTCTACCAGGAGACCTCTTCCGGTGACGGTCAGTACGATGCCTTCATGAAAGCGCTCAGGGTAATTTACGACAGACTGGGGAAGGAACTTCCCGCGCTTACCGACTATGAAGTGTCAATACCTCCGGGGGGGAAAACGGATGCACTTGTAGAGACTGTCATAACCTGGAATTTCAGGAACAGGGAATTCAGGACAAAGGGACTTGACGGGGACCAGACTGAATCGGCAATCAAGGCTACTGAGAAAATGCTTAATATTGTCGAAAACAATGAGATCAGGATTGGAGATACAATATATGTTAACAACCACAAAGAATAATAATCTGAAACAATAACCGAATGAACAGAACATACAATATTGCAACGATCCCCGGTGACGGGACAGGACCGGAAGTGGTGAGAGAAGGCAGGAAAGTGCTTAGCGCCGCTGCGATAAAATACGGATTCAATCTCAATTTTGAGGAATTTGATTTCGGTGGCGACCGATATCTCAGGACGGGAGAGATCCTGCCAGATTCAGCCACTGAGGAACTCCGGAAATTTGACTCAATTTTCCTTGGAGCAATTGGCCATCCCGATGTGAAACCCGGAATTCTGGAAAAGGGAATTCTTCTCAGGCTGCGGTTTGAACTTGATCAGTATGTTAATCTGAGGCCGATAAAACTTTATCCCGGCGTGTCCACCCCGCTTAAAGACAAAGGTCCTGAACATATTGACTATGTGGTTGTAAGAGAAAACACCGGAGATGTCTACACAGGAAGCGGCGGGGTAACAATGAAGGGTACAGCTCATGAGGTAGCAATGCAAAATATGGTTTACAACCGTTTTCTTGTCGACAGATGTTTAAAGTATGCTTTCGAATTTACTAGAAAAAGAAACAAAAGAAAGACTCTTGCCCTTTGCGGGAAGACAAATGTCCTGACATACGTTTTTGATCTCTGGGAAAGGGCATTTCATGAAATGGGACAAGCCGAATATCCAGATATCCTTAGGGAATATTATCATGTCGATGCCACCTGCATGTGGATGATCAAGAACCCCGAATGGTTCGATGTAATTGTCACAACAAACATGTTCGGTGACATAATCACCGACCTCGGAGCTATAACCCAGGGCGGAATGGGGATCGCGGCAGGAGGGAACATAAATCCTGAAGGAGTTTCGATGTTCGAGCCTATAGGCGGTTCTGCCCCGAAGTATACGGGAATGAATGTCATAAATCCGCTTGCAGCAATTGCCTGTGGAGGCATGATGCTGGAGCAGCTCGGGGAATCCAAAGCAGCTCAGGCTATTGAGAATGCCATCATGGATGTGACGGCCAGCAAGATTAAAGATCTTGGCGCCGGTAAGATGGGATATTCAACCACCGAAGTTGGCGATCTGGTGGCAGAACGGGTATGAAAGGCGTATGGATTTTTAACGAAATGATGATAATTATTAAAAAATCCGTATA
>JAVEXG010000018.1:0-3088 GCA_034004115.1 Bacteroidales bacterium
ATATTCATCAATCAATAATCCAAGTATATCGGCCTCGTCACTTTTTAACGTGCCAACAGGTGCGTCAAATATTTCCTCCAGCCTCTTTAAGGCAAGTTTATAAACGGCTTCTGATTTTATAGGTTTGATATTCATGGTCCTTTTACTTAAATCGTATTTGCATCAATCTTATCGTCCGGCAGACAGAACCCGTAAAAAATAATTCACGGCAATATTTATTGTCCGAAATAATCGACCTGGTGTTCCGTTTATTGAGTTAGTCTAAATAATAATTGGAAAATGGGAAAAGTCAGAAGTCTGGTGATTGCAATCAACTTTGCAATCATTTTTATTTTAATTCAGGGCTGTGCTGCCATGGCACCTGTCACAGGGGTATCACAGAATCCTGCTGATACAGTACAGGTATCACAGGATCCTGATATAAAAGTGAAGAAATTTCGCAGTTCATTTACGGCCCATCTGCCCTATGCACCTCATGTAGCTGTTCCAATGCACCCCTCGGGAGGCTATGATCTTGATCCCAACGACGGGGGTTATGGTTTTGGTGTTGCAATTGATTACACACTCATGCCGGGCTTAAGGCTTGTTCTTGACGGCACATACAGCACTTACAAAAGACTTGTGGCTCAAAATGGGATTCAAAGTACAAGTGAATGGGTATTTGAGATGATGGATTATTCTGATCATTTTACTCCGGTGTGGGCTCAGGATGATGTATTTATGAACATGACAAGCACGGGATTCAAGCTTGGACTGAAGTATGGAAAGGATATCAGGAATTTCCAGCCCTGGTTTGGATTATATTATGGTTATTATTCCTGGCAGTGCAACTTCCTGAATAAGGACAAAAGCAGCACCTGGGGAAGTGATGAAGGCTATGTGGGTGGACTCACATATGCTGTCGGGGTTGATTTTCATATAAAAGGCGGCGCTAATAACCAGGATTTGTTCATGCTTACCGTATTTGGCGAGGGGGCATCACCTGTCGCAAACCCTGAGATAAATGATCTGTTCTATACCGGCTGGACCTGGAACAACGCCGGAGGAAACCATATTATGGCTCCTTATCGACTTGGAATTGCGCTGTCCTTTTAATGCCTAAGCCTGTCGGGAAGTACCCGATGTGGAGTTTATGATGCCACCCGGGGTTTCATGAATTGCACAACAATAACTGCAATAAGCGGAAGGCAGAAGCCGAATAAGGCCCATCCGAATCTGCTGCGGTTAAGTTTTTCGGCTTTCTTCACACAATAGATAGAAACAACAATGCTGAAAATTGTGCCCAGCAACATCAGAATCTGACCAACCTCTATGTTCTCCATATGGATGTTATAAAAAACTGATCGATACCCTGCCTGACTGTCAGAACAAATTTACACCGGTAATCAGGCAAAGTCAAATCTATTTACCGGGATGTCTCAACAGGTGGTAAATGTAAATCTGGTTTAACCACGGATTACACGGAGAACACGGGTAAGACACGGATGGTCTCAAATTATAAATTCCGTGATCTTCTCCGTGAAACCTGTGAAACCCGTGGTAAGTATAAATCTGGTTTAACCACGGATTACACGGAGAACACGGGTAAGACACGGATGGTCTCAAATTATAAAATCCGTGGTGAATCAATTCATGGAGATCAACATTCCTAATATCTATGCCAGGAAATCTGCAATTTATCTCTCCGGATTCTGACTTGAATAATCTTAGGAATCCTACTTCGGGAACGAATGGGACAGCTGTAGCTGGTACTTGGTTTCTTAATATTTAATAATTCTGCCTGATCCGGAGACAGTCTGATTTATGGTTGGATCTCCTTTCAGGTAAATGTTCCCGCTTCCGGAGATGGCTGCTGTCAGGCTGTTTATGACAAAGGTGAATATATCCCCAGAGCCGGATATCGTTTCTGTGGCATTATCAAGTTGAAATTCATCGGCATTGATATCTCCGCTGCCCGAAATCCTGAAATGACCTTTATCACTGGTTCCACTGATATCCAGGTCTCCCGAGCCGCTCAGGTTAAAATCGGCATCCTGGCAGGATGCTTCAGAGACTTCAACATCACCGGATCCTGAAATTATCACTGAGAGGTCGTTGCATGAAAGACTTTCAGCAATAACTTTTCCTGAGCCGCTGAGTTTAATAATTAACGAGTTACCCGACATTATGTCTGCAAACAGGTTTCCCGATCCGCTTAACTCAATATTCTTCAACGAAGGTGATGTTACAGTAATGACAGGCCGCTCATTGTAATCCAGACAGGTATTCCAGCTATCTGTTCTGATCTTGAGATTGCCGTTAATGTTTTCGGTAACAATATGACCGAGTAAATTGGATTCGGCGACGACAGTTATTGTCACCTCGTCTGACTGTCTGTAGATAACATTAGCGACGGTAGAATTTTCTATCTGGTTGAATGAGGATGTATTACGCGATTCGGTTTCAATGATTCCATTACCGTTAATACATATCATGTCCTTGATACATGAAGCCGATGACAAGGCCAGCACGATGAAGATGACAGCAATCCTATTCATTTCATGTAACTATTGGTTAATACTATGATATATTAAGACGAACTCAGCAAACAAAAGGTTTCATTGCTAACTAACAATCAAGGTCCTGTTTTGTGCGGTTTTTATGAACTCAAAATGGTAACTGGCAGACATTCAATCTTTAATGTAAAGTTTTAATGAAAAATTTTGTAACTCGACCTGTGTTTTTGAGATGTCCGTTCGTCGTGGTATGGGCAGTAACCGGGATATCCAGCCTTGAGGGCTGGCCTTCCAATAGCCCGGGTCTCACCCCGGGGTAGGGGCAATAATACCAATCCGACCCCGGAGGGGTGGCCTTAAATTCTTACATGTAATTGAAAGTCAACCCCTCCAGGGTTGTTCATGGTGTGGGATGCTCTCTTCCCGGGGCGAAACCCGGGCTACTGGAAGTCGACACCCCAGGTGTCGGAATAGATTGCATTAATGTTTGGAACGATAGAAGGTCCTGGAAATATTAAACTCATCTTAACTTTGGGTGTCTTTCCCACAAAACAACAGAAGCTTGATATTTGCAACCAGCAACCAGCAACCAG
>JAVEXG010000018.1:3188-40673 GCA_034004115.1 Bacteroidales bacterium
AACCAGCAACCAGCAACCAGCAACCAGCAACTTTTCAGAATCCCCGGCCTAAGATGCGTCTAATACGTAAAATGAACCAAATGAACTCTTTCTCCTTTGCTGATTATTGTGTCAGTGAATTCGCTTCTCTTTTTGTTTCTGGCCAGTTCCCAGTGAATTTTAGTCATTTTGCCGGCATAGATCCTGGTTCGGACAGTTGCATTGATTTCTCCGCCAATCCATCTTAATCCCAGTCCGGGTATAACCATGACAGGGATATCCGTTATTCCCTTGTTTTCTATTTCGTAGGGATACAGATTCCTGAAGTTAGTCCTGTCCGATTCCCACGAAAGGTACAGGGTATCCTGCCTGGTGGTATGGCTTAATTTTTCTATTTTAATTGTAAGGCCTGCAAGTCTTCTTAACGGGATGACAAGTCTCTTCGAATTTACACTAAGCTGGAAGAAATTAAATCTCCTTGTTGTTGCAGCATAGTTTGTATCCCCCACAACATGGAAGTTATAGTAACGGGCTCCTCTGACTCTTTTCAGTTTATAACTGAAAACACCGGAGCTGTCAGTTGAGAACTGACCGGCATAAACAGGTTCAAACTCATCGTTGATTTCAAGTAATCCATCGACTATTACTTCTCTTCCGGGAATCCGGCTCATTGTAACGTCATCAATGATCTTTCCCTTTAGCGCAAATCTTCCCCCGACACTGACACAGCCAGGTGACAGTATGCCCAAAATCAAGGCCAGGCAGATAATGAATTTCATTGCAAGGGAAAATCGTTATTCCGACTGTTAATAAAGATAGGTTAAAAATGGCAAATACTCTTTTCTGCAAGTTAAATAGTGCCCTTTTTACACTTTATGTGTTTTATTAAACCAGTTTCAAAGTTGTTTTTACCCGACTTCAGGGAGCTTACCTGCCGCTGATTCATTTAATTTTTTACAATTTAATCCGGGGCTAGGTCTCAATTCATTGCAGATTAATTTGATATGTGGTAAATTATGTATAAATTTATAATATTATATCAGTTAAGGCTCTGCCGGGATTTACACGAACGGACTATTGTTTATGCAAAAAAAGGAGGTTTATAATGGCTTTAATGATTGGCCCCGAATGCATGTCGTGCGGCCTGTGTATAGAAGAGTGCCCCAATGATGCAATTTTGAAAAGCATTCCGGTATATGTGATAGATTCTGAACTGTGTACTGAATGCGTTGGTTCGTTTGGCGAACCGCAATGTGTCATGGTTTGTCCGCTGGATGTCATCATCCCCAATCCTGATTATGCAGAAAGTCACGGGCAGCTGCTTGAAAAGGAGAAGCGCATACTTGGCAGCAGGGATCCGGATCGGTGAACAGGCATGTAAACACCCGGGATATACTGGTTTCAAACAAACCTGTCAGAGCCTGAAAATAAAGGCATCCGGGATTATTGCAGCTTGAAGTTAATTGGGATCGTATACCACACCGGAACAGGTCTCCCTCCCTGTTTTCCGGGCTTGAACTTCGGCAGTGTTTTCAATACTCTCACAACTTCGGCATCGAGTTCCGGGTCCACCCCTTTCAGGACACTGATCTGGTCAACCCCACCAGTGGGTGTCACACAGAATTTCATGATGACCCTGCCCTGGATGTTGTTTTCCTTGGCTACTTCAGGATAAACTACGTTCGCACCGATGTATCGCTGGATCTCGGCGTCGCCTCCGGGAAACATCGGCATCTCCTCAACCACATAGAACGGTTCGGCTTGCTCTTCCTCCGTCTCACCAACCTCTTCGGCCACCTGGACTATCTCCTCAATGACTTCGGAATCCTGCACCTCAATCTGGGCCTGATCGGCAGTCATAAGCTGAATCTCGTCCTCAGGCTTTACAGAATCAACCACGAGGGGAGGGATGTACTTTGCCTGCTGAAGTATCTCCTGGGCTGCGGGAGGTTCAGGCGGCGGAGTAACCTGTTCCACCGGCTGATCGAGGTTCTCAAGCCTGATCTCGACCAGTCTTTCTTCCTGCGTCAGACGGCTGTCAACGGCCCTGAACTTCAGATAGGGTACTATGGTGGCAGAGGCCATGATAAACACTCCGGCCATAAGAGCCAGCATTATATTGCGGCTGTAGTTTGCACGGAGAACGTATGCTCCGTATTCCTTGTTCCTGGTTTCAAAAACTATATCATTGAAACTGGGAACTTTTTTAAATTCACTTTCCATGACATTAATGTTAAAGAACCAACCATAACTAAGATCCGGTAAATGGGGATAATCAGCTCCGGTCCATTCAATAACAAATGTACAACGAAAATATTAGTTAAACAACTAGAAGGGTAATTATTTTAAGATTATTTTTATAGTTGTATTCCCGCAGATTAACTCACATTCGCTCTCACTCTTTCATTCGGGAGGGTGCAAAAAAATATCAGTTTCTATGTTATAAAACACATAAAAACATATCGTTACAGGTAAAAAAGTTACTGTAATACAATAACCCGCTTATTGTATTACGATAACTTTTCGTATGATTTTTTTAACCACGGAGTCACCCGGAGTAAAGAACGGAGTAACACGGAGTTCTTATGAACTTCGCACCTTCGCACCTTCGCACCCTCACGCCTCACGCCTCACGCCTCACGCCTCACGCCTTCTTACTTCACCCTCACATACCTCTCCACCCAGTGCTTCTGATTGGGGGTTCCGGCATCGTTGACAGGAAAAATGTGGAGCAGGGTATCTTTCTTGATCTCGAGCCAGATCTTGTTTTTGGTCTTCTCGTAGGATTTGTCAAAGTGATACTTGATATCTTCTACATAGATATTCCCATCCAGTGTCCACGTTCCGACACCGTAGCGGTAGGTGGTGGTAGTATCCACCTGGTACTTTCCGACGAAAATGAAATGATTTCCATCCCAGATCTTTGTCTGGTTTACAACATAACGGTCGGAAAAATAGTTGGTAACTTTTTTATTATCTACCATCTGCATCTGGACCATTTGCCATGTGCCCCGGGGGGTGAGGTCGTCCTTCCGGCTGCATGAGATCGCCAGCAGCAGGATGATCAGGCTGAAAGGAATCAATCTTTTCATTTGAACAGGCTTTGGTTGAATATTAAGAAACGATTTATATTAGAAGCAAATTCCCGGATTACTTCCGTTGTGCTTAATAATCTGCTCAAAATTCCCTGCCATTAAATTTATGAAATATTTCTGACAGGAGGCCTGTTTTTGAATGAAATTATCTCGCCCTGAGGATGTGGAGGGCATCCTCTGAAATCCACTCAGCGGTGGCAACTTCAGTCCCGGTCGTGCCCGGTTCTGACTTGAGATGCTGCATCTTAACCTTTATGGGCATATCGGTCCGGTAAGGTTTGCATTTTGAGATCAGGCTTACCGCTTTTCTGGCGCCTTCATACAGGGCTTTTCTGGTTTCTTCGAATGGGTACAGAACGGCGGCCTCTCTCGACAGCCCTTTCTTTGTGGACACGGTGACCAGGTCATTTCCAAAGAATCTGTGTGCCTCCCGGCAGGTTGCATCATCTCCGGTAACCATTATAAAAGGGACATTGTAGTGACCGGCTATCAGTGCATTCTGTGCCAGCTCGCCCGATTCCACTCCGTTATACCAGTATCTGTTTTCGGATCTTGAGCTCTGGGTATGATTCAGTACTCCGTCGGGGGTGCCCATCATTGCATGAAATCCCAGCATCACCATGCCCGAAAAAGTGCTGTCGAGTTCTGACAGGTTACCGGCACCCGGCCTGGGAAGCCCGGTGATGTACTTTGCACCCGGAACCATAAGGTGTGGTATTATGCATTGCGAACCATGGCCGTCAAGGACCACAATTTCATCAGCCCCTCCGTCTTTCAGTCCCCTGACGACAGCAGCCAGATCGCCCATAAAGTATTCGCATGCCTGGATGTTAAGGGGAGTGTCCTTTTCCCTGGTCTGGGCAAATTTGTATACGCCGCTGGTCCCTTCCAGATCGGTGTTGACATATATCTTTATTTGAGAGGAAGCGATTTTCGGGATCAGGAGGATTAACAGTGATATCAAACAAAGCGTCCTGAACCTGATTCCCTGCGACTTTAAATTCCTTTTCATCATTGAATAATTTAGAGGATACCGGATTATCAGGTCAAAGTATGTTATTTTTCTGAAAATTGCGCTTTGACCTCGGGATTAATTTATTTATATTTCCACAATTATTTGCAGATATGCTGAAGCAATTTCTGAATAAACTTGTGCCTCCCGACAACTGGAAGCTGCCTGTGATTCTGGCACTTGGTATTTTTACCGGACTGGGTATTTTTTCCTTTCATATCTCAAACGCATCATCATATCTGGGTGACAAACCCGAGACCTGTGTCAACTGCCATATTATGGCTCCCCAGTACGCAACATGGAACCATAGTTCTCACCGGGAGTGGACCAACTGCAACGACTGTCATGTGCCCCACAACAATATCCTCAACAAGTATTACTTCAAGGCGAAGGACGGGCTCAGGCATGCTTCAATGTTCACACTCAGGCTGGAGCCCCAGGTGATTTTCATAAAGGAGGCAGGGAAGAAGGTGGTTCATCAGAATTGCATCCGGTGCCATAAGGAGCTTCTGACCGACAGCCGGTTTATGAATTACAACACGAATACCCACGAGTTCAGGCTCGATCGCGATTGCCTCGAGTGTCATCGTGTTACGCCTCACGGACGTGTGAACAGCCTGTCGAGCGTACCGAACGCCCGTGTTCCCCTTCCGGGTCCGGTGGCTCCTGACTGGCTGAACGATGCTGTAAGAAGAAAAAACAAATAATACGATTAATATGAGATCAATACAGGAGACTCTGAAAAGTAAGCCCTGGCTGGGCTGGGTTATCTTTCTGGCAACGGTCGTCGTTGTATTCCTGCTGGGGATGCTTGCATCCTCAATAATTCAGAGAAGGGCGGAGGCGGTTTTTGCCTATACCCCGGAAGTGACATTTTCAGAAAACGAGCCCAGGAACAGCAAGTGGGGAGAATTGTTTCCAAGGGAATACAATACATATCTGAAGACTGCCGACACCACCTTCAGGAGCAAGTACAACGGAAGTGCGAAGGTCGATATGCTCGAGGAATCGCCCAGGATGGCTGTTCTGTGGGCAGGCTACCTTTTTTCGAGGGATTACACACAGGGCAGGGGTCATTATTATGCAATTGAAGATATTCAGAAGACTCTCCGGACCGGAGGGGTGCCAAGCCCTCAGCCCAATACCTGCTGGGCCTGCAAGAGCCCTGATGTTCCGAGGCTCATGAGCCAGATCGGACCTGCAGAATTCTACAGGGGTACATGGGACACAAAGGGCCCGGAAATAGTTAATCATATCGGATGCGCCGATTGCCACGATTCCAAAACCATGAATCTTAGAATATCCCGCCCTGCACTTATCGAAGCTTTCGAGGCCAGGGGAATGGATATCTCAAAAGCGTCGCACCAGGAGATGAGAAGCCTGGTATGCGCCCAGTGTCATGTGGAGTATTATTTTAACAAGAAGATGGTGGAAGGGGTTCAGTACCTTGTGTTCCCATGGCTTAACGGAACCTCGGCTGAAGAGATTGAGAAATATTATGATGAGATTGAGTTTTCCGACTGGACCCATGCCCTGAGCAGGGCTCCCATGCTGAAGGCTCAGCATCCCGATTACGAGGTATATCTTACGGGAACCCATGCATCGAGGGGTGTCTCATGCGCTGACTGCCACATGCCTTTTATAAGCGAGGGGGGGATCAAGTTCACCGATCATCATCTCCAGAGTCCTCTCAACAATATTTCAAATTCATGCCAGGTGTGCCACAGGGAGGAGACTGAAAACCTTATTAGGGATGTTTACAGCCGCCAGGATAAAATAATTGAAAACAGGAACATTCTTGAAACCCTGCTTGTACGATGTCATGTTGAGGCCAAAACAGCCTGGGAAAAGGGAGCCACCGAAGACCAGATGAAGGATATCCTGGCTGACATTCGCAAGGCCCAGTGGAGATGGGATTTCTCAGCAGCCGGTCATGGCAACTCTTTCCATTCGCCGGTTGAACTGGGAAGGATAATTTCGGGAGGAATAGCCGTGTCGCAGGAGGCGAGGGTCAAACTTGCCCGGCTGCTCGCATCACTCGGATACAACCAGGAGGTGGCCTATCCCGACATCAGCACAAAGGAAAAAGCCCAGGAGTTCATAGGCCTGGACATGAAGAAGCATAACGACGACAAGAAGATCTTTATTGAAACAGTGCTGCCGGAATGGGTCAAAACGGCCGGTGAGAGGGAAAAGGGCTACGATCTGAAAAATTAGGCCTGCACCCGGCACTTCGGATTTTATTTATCAGGAAATGAAAAGGATGAGCATAAGGTCAGTCTGTGTTTTGCTGACGGCTTCAATTGTTATTGGTTGTCTCTCCCAATGCAACAACGGCACTGACGGCGTTTATACAAGGCTCAGAAACCATGCTGACGGGATTAAGGTGATAAACACCCATGAACATCAGCGTCTCCCGGAGGCTTATGGTGATTATAATTTCAGGTTCTATCATCTTATGGCTGCAAGTTATCTGTCTGCCGACATCACATCCTCCGGAGCCGATGCCGGCAACTGGGAGCTTATTGATTCACTGGGCACCGACCAGCTCTGGGAAGTTTATGGGGAAGCGCTGGACCATTCGAGAGGCACAAGTTATTACAGTCATTTTGTAAGGGGATTCAGGAAGCTCTATGGTTTCAATGACCTTTATTTCACAAGGGAAAATATTTCACTTCTTTCAAAGGAAATAGAAGAGAATTACAGGGATTATGGTTCATGGTTCGACAAGGCTTTCCATCAGTCCGGATTTGAAATCATGTTTGTTGACCAGTTCTGGAAACCTTTCAATACCGAACTGGACGACAGGTATTTTGCCCTTGTGTTCCAGGTCGGACCGCTGATTACAGAAGCGGGCAGGAAGCCAGAGAAGGGAGATCAGCTGAAATCAGTCTACAGGCTGGCGGCGGAAGCCGGTCATGAAATTACTAACCTTGATGACTATCTGGCATTCTGCGACACGCTGTTCAGGCGGAACATAAGAAGCGGTGCGGTTTGCATTAAGAATGCCCAGGCTTACGAAAGAAGCCTTTACTATGAAGATGTCCCCTATGAGGAAGCCCTGGCGCTTTACAGAAGACCATCCGCCTCGCTGACCCCTCAGGAGGTAAAGAAGCTGGAGGATTACATGTTTCACTGGCTGATAGGGAAGGCGGCCGGATACGATCTGCCGGTGCAGATACACACGGGCTACCTTGCTGGCAACGGGAAAGTTCTTGAAAACGGCGATCCCCTGAAGCTGAACAATCTCTTCCTTAAATACCCGCAGGCAAAATTTGATATTTTTCACGGCGCTTTTCCATGGACTGATGAATTCACAGCTCTTGGCAAGATGTTCCCGAATGTTTACCTGAATCTTGTCTGGCTGCCTCAGATTTCGCGTGAAAAGGCTGTCAGTACGCTGGATGTAATGCTCGACTGTGTTCCATACAACAAGATACTCTGGGGCGGCGACTGCGGCCTTATTGAGGAATCAGCCGGATCGCTTGAGTTCGGAAAGGATGTTGTGTGCGAAGTGCTTGCCGGCAGAATAAAAAGGGGCCTGCTCACCGAAGATGCGGCCCTTGATATCGTGGAAGGGATCTTCCGGAATAATGCAATAAGGCTTTTCAGGCTCTCAATCTGACCGACTTGCTTCCAGATATCGTGCAAAAATAAGTCACGCCATTCTTTTCGGTCATATCAGTGACTTTAAAGCCATTTGATTCGAGTATCTCAGTAACCTTTTTCCTGTTCAGGTTCCTTTCGCCAAGAAGATCCAGGCGGATTGCCGTATGCTTCAGTAGTTTTATGGGATGAAGAAGTGAATCTCCCAGGGAGGTGCCGTCGATGAAACAGCCCAGAAACCGGGTGTTTTCAGGAAGTACCTTACTGAGGGTGAAAAGGAACTCATCAAGATATTTGACCTGGTTGAGCTTCTTCAGGTTGATCAGTGTGCTTACCTTTTTCAGTTCTTCCTCATCATAGAAATAATGGTGACGGGAGGAAAGAACAACCAGGTTATTTTCTCTTTCAAGGCAAAGTCCTTTCAGGTAGCTGAAAAAACTGCCGCCGTCTTCTGCTATCATGTTGACAATAGCCGGGAAAAATCCCGACACGCCGTGGGCGCTTGTTCTGCTGTCGCGGTGAATTGTTATGGATTCACTGACAGTTGCTTCTTTACCGGGGATTGAAACAGATGCCATTCTTTTGATGTTTTATTTAGGGTAAATGTAGTAGCATCCCTGTTGTCTGTCAAGTGGCAAAGGTCCAAATGGTGGGCATATGCGCACTGTCAGGCTGACGTTTGTCATCCGAATACGGCAAGTGATTTATTCATAGCGGCGCCTTGCATAAGAAATAGTGCCATTCGTCAAAACAGCGCTGAAATTTACATCCGTGCATTGAAATTATGCCCTGTTTCATTTTATGTATTTTGTATGTTGCAGGTAATCAGTAAAATACAGAACAGGATCTGATTTTTTTACGAATGACTCCCGATTTTGACGAACAGTAGGTTTAAGATGATGGGACTTTTGCAGAAAAAGGATTTTTCTATGAATCAGATGGTATGGAAGGGGTGAAAAACGGCGAAAAATGTTAATTTTGTATAAATGGCAAATTTCCAACAGATGGCTTACAATCAATTTAATCAGTTTAACCAGTTTAACAAAGGTACTGTTCCTCCCGAGGTGAAAAAGTACCTCTCAAGTTACAGGTACATCCTGGCGGGTATAGCATTGATTATACTCCTATGGTCAACTTTCTTCCAGATCCGGCCTGAGGAAACAGGGGTAATTACCCGTTTCGGCAGGTATGTGAGGTCGGAGGAACCCGGTCTGCACATGAAGCTCCCTATACTAGAAAGAGTATACAAGGTAGCAGTGGAGCGCCAGCAGAAGGAGGAGTTTGGATTCCGTACCACCAGTACCGGCATCCAGTCGCAATATTCCAAGACCGGAACGATTGATGAATCTCAGATGCTTACCGGCGATCTCAACCTTGCCGATGTGGAATGGGTTGTCCAGTACAGGGTTGACGATCCTTACAAATTCCTGTTCAAGGTGCGCGACCCTATCGGAACGATGAGGGATATTTCGGAAAGCTGCATGAGGCAGATTGTCGGTGACCGGACAGTAAACGAAGTACTGACTGTCGGAAGGACCGAAATAGCCATCAGCGTTCAGCAGGAAATACAGAAGCTTTGCACTGAATACCAGCTTGGCATAACAATAGAGCAGGTGGTGCTTCAGGATGTTAACCCTCCCGATCCGGTTAAGGACGCCTTCAATGCCGTAAACCAGGCCCAGCAGGAAAAGGAGACGATGATAAACCAGGCCCGTTCTGAATATAACAAGATTATCCCAAGGGCAAGGGGCCAGGCTGATGAGACTATACAGAAGGCCGAAGGCTACGCTACTGAAAGGGTGAACAATGCAATGGGAGAGGCCACCCGGTTCAATGCCCTGTACAGGGAGTATGTAAAGGCTCCGGAGGTGACTAAAAAGAGGATCTATCTTGAGACGATGAGCAGTGTGCTTCCAAAGCTCGGAAATAAGATAATTACCGATGAGAAGGGAAGCAATGTTCTGCCCCTTCTCCAGATGCAGTTTGATAAAAAATAAACAGGCCCCGTCATGAATAAATCAACTAAAATAATAATCCAGGCAGCTGTGCTGCTCGCAGTCCTGATTGTAGTTCTGAACACAGTATTCAAGGTTCAGGAGACCGAGCAGGTTATAATAACCCAGTTTGGCAAGCCTGTCGGAGAGCCCAGGACTACTCCGGGTTTGAAACTTAAGCTTCCCTTTGTTCAGAAGACCAACTATTTTGAAAAGAGGTTTATGGAATGGGACGGTGATCCCAATCAGCTTCCAACCAAGGATAAGAAATTCATATTTGTCGAGGCTTATGCCCGCTGGCACATAACCGATCCGCTGCAGTTCTTCAAGAGGCTTACCGACGAAAGGGGAGCATTGTCGAGGCTTTCGGACATACTCGACGGGGAGACGCGCGACTATATAGCAAATCATAATCTCGAGGAGGTTGTCCGTTCGACCAACAGGGTGCCTACACCATCGGGTTCCATTGGTGAGGAAGTGGGCGACACGCTTTCAGATATCACAACCGGCAGGCTGGATATTCAGAAGCTTATCCTTCAGTCGGCAAACGAAAAGGCAAGCGACCTTGGCATCATAATTCTTGATGTCAGGCTGAAGCGGCTCAATTATGTTGAAGAGGTTAAGACCCAGGTCTATGAGAGGATGAAGAGTGAGCGCTACAGGATTGCAGATAAATTCAGATCCGAAGGGGCAGGGGAAGCTTCCAAGATTAATGGTGAAAAAGAGAGGGATCTGAAGGTCATACAGTCCGAAGCATACAGGAAGGCTGAGGAAATTCGGGGGCAGGCCGATGCCCGGGCCACCGCCGTCTATGCCAACGCGTACGATCAGTCGGCAGCGTCGCGGAACCTCTACGGCTTCATGAAATCGATGGAGACTTTTGAAAAGACCTTTGATACCACAACAACAGTGATTCTCTCCACGAGGAGCGAATTATACAAATATCTGATCGATTTTAACTAGACAGGGAGTTGCCTGGGGTTGCATAATTTAACTGCAATGGATAGCAGTTAGGGGAATAAGTTACCAGCATTACTTATCCATGCGTTTTTTTGCCTCGATGTACCAGAGCAGTTCCTTTACCAGTTTCGATGATCTTTTTTCCATTCCTTCGCTGTCGGCCGGCTTTCCGTCAGCATCGAATTCACGGTCGATATGCGGCAGCCTGAGGGTGGCCGGAATTGTCAGGGCGCCTGCTTTCCACAGGGAGAACAGCATTGAGGTTACTGACTGGGTTCCTCCGAACGGACCGTCGGAAACACTTACGAACGCCACCGGTTTACGGCGCCATTCAGTTATGAGCAGGTCCGTGGCATTTTTGAGACTGGCGGGATATCCGCCGTTGTATTCGGGCAGGATGATAATGACACCGTCGGCTGATCTGATCTTTTCAGCAAAATCCAGAGCACCAGGTGATGGTGATTCCTGGAATTTCAGTCTTTCATTGAAGAGGGGGAAATTGTATTCCAGAAGGTCAATTATCCGCGGGTTGCCCAGGCCATTGGCTTTTATCAGTCCATTAAAATAGAGGGCAATCCTGTGACTGTTCCTTCCTTTTCTGACGCTGGGAGATATAATAGCAATTTCGTACATGATGCAATAGTTTAGGAATTTTGAATTTTCTCTGCTCTATGGCTGTCTTACTCTTTTGTAGTTCTCTATCAGCGTGACACCCGGGTAACCGATTTCAGCAAGTTCCGGGTAGTAGGGGAATGTTTCCTCACGCGAGTAGAATCCGGTGACGATGACATGGTAATAATCAAATTGTTTCACAATATCGACCGGTAGATTGAGTTTCGTCATGATTCTTCTCTGGGCCTTCAGCGCCTGAGATTCCCTGTGGTATATTGCCACCTGGAGGGCAACCGACGGTTCGGTGAATGCAGGTCTGTCTTCGAGCACAAATCCGGCAGGTCTCTCTTCAACCACTGAAACCGAACTTTCAGGCATCACAGGGACTTTAGTCACGATCACCGGTTCTCTTACTTCAGGTTCTGCGGGTTCTTCAACGACAGGCGTTACAGCCCTTACAACCCATTCGTCTTCCATTCCGAGGCTGCCATATTCCGGATAGAGATCCTTTATAGCCTCAAGGACAGTCGGGTCGAGGATTGGCTGCTGCGGTGTCTCGAGCCTGTAGTATGTGCCCCTAAAGCCAGGTTTGTTATGCTCATCAAGCGGGGCCGACAGATATTTTCTCAGAGCAGCGGCATCCGAGCCGAGCCTGAATGCATCAAGCTGCATTTCAGCTCTTTCTGCAGGAGTTAGCGGGCGTTCCCTTTCTGATATAGTTTCGCTGATCCTGGCGATTGAATCCTCTCTGGTGACGAGAATTCTCTGCTGCTGCATGGCAAGAAGCCTGATTATCCAGAGTTCCTTGAATCCGAGCTTGTTGAGCTTGGCGATGTTTTCATCTACTTCAGCCCTTGTCGGCAAATCAAGAATGCGGACCCTGTAGTATTCACCTGCAATTGTTATCTGGACATCCTTGCCAAGCTCCCGTTCAAGCATGCTCTCGAATCCTTCTGCATACGACTTGCTCTTGAATGCACCTATCTGGATGGCCCAGCTGTCTTCGGTTATTGTATAGACTTCCTCTGTCAGTTCATGAAGTATCATGTAAGAGGTGTCGGTTATGACCACAGGTATTTCAGGCTGTCTGGTTTCTTCGGGTATTTCGGCAACCGTATCAGCAGGGATCCTGGTAAGCAGGAAATCGAGTTTCTCTGCAATATCACCTTCTGTTCCTCCTTTTATAGTAAAATCTATAATTTCGGGTTCGGACACCATTCCGAGCCTTCTTAGCTGAGCTGTGTCGATTGTGGCAATATAATTGCCTGGAGTGAAGCCGAAGTAGCTGAAGTAGCCGTCGTCCTCGCTCAGTGTTTGTGCAAACGCAACGGATTTCTCATCCAGGAATCTGACAATGATCCCGCCGAGACCTCTTCTGCCCTGGCCTTCACCGAACGTGACATATCCTGTTCCCTCGCCTGTTATGCTGATGGGGATCTCAACCGTTTTCAGCACATTTGGGTCGACGGCAATGTTGTAACTCGATTTGGGAAGTCTCCACGAGATACTCTCGAAATTGTTGGGATCGACCTCAATAAAACAGTTAGTATATGGTTCAAGTCCGATGATCCTTATTGTTGTATCGCGTTCGCTTATTTCGATCCTGCCTCCGCTCGCGCGAAGATTCAGTCCCTTTGCCCTGGGCTCTCCGGCATCCTTCCGGCCGTTTGAGTTCAGGTCGAGGAATGGGACGACGGTTATTCCGCCTCTTCCCACGTTTGTCCGGTTATCAGCCTTGAGATATGAGGTTTTCCTGTCGTTTATAATACTCCCCCGGGCATACTGGATGAGGCTGGTCCTGTCGCCGTACTGTCTTACTGATGCTCCTGCCTGTGCAAATGAGAAGTCGTACCTTAGGCCGGCTTCAGCCAGTGTAATGTCGTTGCGGAAGTTGCGTTCAAACGACATGTTGAGGAACCCGTTTTTGAATACCTTCTTCTCAATTCTTGTTTTTACTGAAAACACCTCGTTGTTGCTGAAACTGTACTGGACCTGGGGCATTACCATGAATCCCAGTGGTGCATTGAACGCCAATGCCAGATTTGAGTAGATATACGGCTTAATTACGTCGACAAACAGGGCGTATGTTGTCAGGTTAGTATTTATTCCGAACAGTGATCCGGAAATGAGCCATTCGCCGGTTGTATATTTTGATGAAGGAAGAACTATCTGATTTACTGAAAACCTGTTGAATGCGGAGAATTTCCCCAGTTTGAGCGGAACTGTGAGCGTTGCCCTTCTTTCTTCCTTGTAGTTATAGAAAATTGCTTTCTGTTCCTTATCGTACCATGTATAGTTGAGTTCAAGCTGCATATTTGAAGGAAGCCGGTATGAGAAGGTCCCCTTAGTTCTTACACCATGGGCGTATTCTCCGTAAACAAGCATATTGTTGGTGATCTTCAGTGATGCATTTACGAAGGGCATAAAGGGCTGCGAGGTTATTGAAGAGAGGTATTCGGCTCCTCCTCCTATTGTAATGTTTCGGGATAGTCCGTAACTGATGTTTGCGCGCGAGAACCGGCTGGCCAGGCTGTCCTCTACAATTCCTGCGCTCGCAGTGTATTCCAGGGTCTTTTCGGGGAGGAAGTTGTAGGGGATGTTAATATTCTGTTCGCGTGTTCTTTCCTCGCCCCATGGGCCGAAAAACTTGAGTCTCACACCGGTGTTGCCATAAACCAGGGGTACCTGGAAACTGAAGAATCCCGATGCATCTGCTTTTACAAAATCGACAAGTACATTGTTCACGTATAATTCGACCATCCAGCCCGGTTCGGTATGGTCGCTGAGCAGATAGGTGCCGAAGGAGCGCCTGTAGGTTGTCGGTGTATTTGTAAGCTGTACCCCGATCACGGGGTTGTACAGTGATGAAAGCGCACCTGCTTGGATCTTTCCGGCAAGGATCTGTCTCAGCGGTGCAAAGTCGTTGTTGACATAGCGCCAGAGATATCGCTGCTGTTTTTCAGTGAAGGGAGCGGAGCTGTTGTAGTAAAGCGAAGCCGTTGCCTCGCCCCCGGCTATCATTGCTCCAAGGTCGATATTAAGCCTTGCGTCGGATTTTCCGTCTATTTCCTGCGATGTATAGGCTCCCCAGTCGGCCATCCCGAATTTGAATGCCGGATAATCTCTTCCTATGACAGTATCAGCCTTGAACTCCCCCTTTAGCCTGGAGATGTTCTTTCGCATCTCTTCCTGTTTCATTTCCCTTATCAATGGCAGGTCGGTGCCAGGTGTGAGTACAACCGACATCGATCTGAAACTGAAATTGCAGTCGAGGCCGAAAACCTTTCCGAACCAGGTCGACAGCAGGTAAACATTGGTTTCGGTCCTGATGATGTCATCCTGTCCGAGGTCAAATCTTTTATCCAGGTAGGTGATCTGACGGTTGGGCCTGTCGATAACGTATGAGGATTCTGGGGAGGAGAAGAATCCCTTTATTATATCCATGTCGGGGGAGGGCTCACACTTGATCTTCAAAAAGTTGAAAAGGTTTACCACGGGAAGGTAAAGGTTCTCGTCCTTTATCAGGGCATCCATTTCGAAAGCTCCAAGACCGGGAATTTCAATGGATACGGCAATCTCGTCGTATTCCGGGAGCGACTGTGCCTGCAGACTGTTATTACCTCCTGCATGAAGCAGTATCGCAAAGAGAAGGATGGCCGGAAAAGAGCGCACAGAAATCCTTCCTGCCCGAAGATTTCCTGTGTATGCTTTCAGTCCTGCCATAATCCTTTGTTGCTTTTGCTTCTGCCCGGGCTATTCCCTTACAAGAGTTATATTGAAGGTGCCGTTGTAGGTACCCGGCGGATTGGCTGCCGGGCTTCCCGCAATGATTGTTCCGCCTACGTATAATTGTATAGCAATGAGATAACTCACATTTGACACAAACACGGGGCCTGGGATTGTGCTTCCGGTCACAAGCTGAATTGATCCGCCGTTGCTTCCCGTAAGGCTGACGGGCGGTCCGTTCAGTATCGAGACCACCGTTCCCATTTGGGCATAAACCTCAAACATGGCAGGGGAATATGAATATCCCAAACCAAGGAGAATGACGTCGCCTGTTGCCGAACGGCTTCCTGAAGGATCAATTATTACCGTTCCGCCGGACGCTCCGTGATAGAATGCCCCGAAGCTAAGGATCTGTGGGGTTGCGTTGATTTTGATCGGCCGCGGGGGAGGCTCCTGTCCAAAGGCTGTATGAGCTAAGGCAAGTGATACCGCTGTGATCATCAGCAGTCTGAGAAGGGTGTTTTTTATGGTGTCAGTCGAAAATATCATCTGTTCCTGAAATATAATTTTTTGGATCCCCTGTATTTTGAAGAGGTGAATGTGACTATATAAACCCCTTCCTTTATCCCGGGATTGAATTCGATGTACCCGTTTTCATAGATTCTTTCAACAAAAACAGTCTGTCCGGTCAGGTTAATTATTGCCAGGTTTCCGGGTCCGGTTACTTCGGTTTTTACTTTCGCCCTTAGGAAACCGTGGGAACTGTAGACTGTGAAAAGCTCATCTGCAACCGGATCCGGAATTGAGGTCGCCGTTGATCGCAGGTTAAGGAAGAACCGGCCTGAATATTCGCCCGGATCAAGGCGCACCCGGTATTCGCTGCCTTCCGACACTTCAGTTTCGACACCGGTTAACCTGTCGTGGAGGTAAATTCTTGTCCCGTTGATTTCTTCAGGTAGACCGGCAAGCCTGAAGATAACGTCTCCGTCGATGTTTAATTTCAAACCCAGCGGTATGACGTTCAGGGTATCTGTAAATTCGGGAAGAGCATTTATTGAGAGTTTTTTGCCATCGGAGCCCAGTGAGTACAGGTTTGGTATGTAATAGTCGGTGTTCATCAGTTTCAGGGCATCAAGCCTGGGATCAAAACCGCTTCCGGCCTTCCCGTTAAAATAGACAATCGCAGGATCGGCAGTAAGCGGATCATCGGAGAATGTTGCTGTCAGCTTCAGTATTCCTGAGGGTGCTTTCTCTTCAGATTTCACCAGCGAAGGAGACAGTGTTGCAAGCCGGACGCTGTTGTCGAGTCCCAGTGTCCCTGTCACAGGGTACGTGCCGCCTGAAACATGTATAAAGAAACCCTGCATTGATGCTATCACCGGGGAAGCAAGGCCGTCGGATGAAATTCCGTTTATATATGTGCTGTATGTTCCGCCGTATTCGTCTGTTGTGCTTGCCCTGTAGAAATAAAGGGCATCGTCGATATTTGTTTTTGTCCATCCGGCAGTGGCATCCCAGTCGATCGGAGAGGGATAGGGATTGCCGGCGAGGTTGAAGCCTTCGGTGTAGGTATTATTGTTGTTTGTGAAGGTTGCAAACAGGGCTCCGTTGTTCACAATTCCTGTAAGGTCAGCTGTAAGAGGAACTCCCGATGAACCGAAGTTGGCCGTATATCCTGAGAGAGGACTCAGCGGATCGCCGGGGTTGGTATAGGTCACCCATCCGGAAGTTGTGCTTGCTTCGTTGTACCTGTACAGGACGGGGAAACCGGCAGAAAGATCGAGTTCGTCGCTCAGTCCGCTCACGGTTGCCGACTGGAATGGAGAGCTGATGTATTTATATCCGAATGCAGAGGGAAGGTATCTTTGCATTGTAACGTTACCGGTTACAATTCCTGATCCGGAGCCGTCAATCAGTGCTGTTCCGGAAGCCGTTGAAACCAGGGTAAGGTTTCCCCCGGACGCAAGTGAACCATTCTGAATCCTCAGAATTCCGGTAAGGCTGAGCGGACCGGAAAGGCTGACTCCTGATGTATTGTTGATATCAAGGTTCCTGATTGAATTGTTAAGGAAGCGGGATGGATTGATACTCTGGGCGGATGCACCGTTCATCACTATGGTTCCGTTCATTGCATCTATTATCCCTCCTCCTGTTATCGTTCCTGTTATCCCGAGGGTGCTTCCGCTGATTTCCAGGGTTGCTCCCGGATCAATTACCAGATTGTTTATCATTCCTGTTTCACCGCCGGATATTACCGGGTCATTTGGTGAAACGGGAATTGTAATGCTGGCATCGGGCAACGGCACTATGCCGCACGACCAGTTGTCTGCAACGCTCCAGTCCGGTCCGGTGGCTCCTGTCCATACCTGGTCGTTGTTTATTCCAACAACTGCCAGATCGGTAAGCATCGTGCCGCATCCGTATTCATTGGTGGCCCATACATTATAGGTTGTGGGAACGGCCTGGGTTACGGTAAGGATTACATCGCCGCCGCCCATACTGCTTACAGGCGTGCCCGCAGGAGTATTGTCGGTGTTCAGGCGAAGCTGATATGTAAGACCTGCAGGAGCTCCGTAGACAATGATGCTGGCAGGCGCATTGGCGCATGTTTCCGGATCGGAGACGGTGTTGCCGGCAGGCGGCAGGGGATTTATCTCAACAGGAAGTGAAGAGGAAACTGTAGCTGAGCCGGTTTCTGCCACTCTCACTTCTCCGCTGCCGGCTGCAGTCCAGGTGACATTGATAATATTGCTTGTGGGGCCGGCGGTGTAAGTACCTCCGGTGACAGTCCATGAGTATGTGTGTCCGCTGACGAGAGGTGTTGAGTAGGATTCAGTTGAGCCAAGGCAGACGGAATTGCTGCCTTCCACCTCCGGATCAGGAATATCTGTGATTGTCACCTGGAAGGGAGAAGTTGAACTGCTGCATCCTCCGAGGATAACGGTCTCGGAAAGCACAATTGTTCCCAGGGGTCCTGCTCCCCATCTGACAACTATGCTGTTTGTGCTCTGTCCGCTTTGAATGACGCCTCCGGTAACACTCCAGGAATACGTTATTCCCGCGACTGCCGGTGCGCTATAGGTAACAAGCGAGTTGGCAGGTGTGGTGGAAAGACCAGAAATGGAGGGTTCAGGAGAAGCGTAAAGAGTTATTTCCGCTGAAGTCTCAAAATCCCTGATCCCGGTGCTTCCGGTGGCATCCTGAATGTATGATACCGTGAAGGAATAAATACCGGGTCCGCCTGCTGCAAGAGCGGGGATGGCATTTGAAACAACAAGTGTATAGGGTGAGTTGGCAATATTGGCCAAGGTGGTCTCACTGGCTCCATTGATCCTGTACCTGAGTGTCCAGGGAGGTGTTCCGGTGAGGTCGATTGAAATAGTTGCCGGCGATCCGTCGTCGCAGATACCCGCCGGCCCGCTTGTAATTGTTGCCGTCGGAAGGCTTTCCACTCCAATTGTGAAGCTGTGACTGCCAGCCAGGGAAACCTGGGTACTTGTCCGGATTGTGCCGGAGCTTAGATTTCCGGTGAGGCCTCTGTTTCCGCGGTTTACCCACGAAGGATTCCATTCGACTACCCTCAGCTTGCTTCTTGTAAGCGCGTCGGCCGGGATAATTCCGCTGGCATCGTCCCACCTTAGTGTTACGTCGCCTGCGGATGAAACCGGACCGTTTACTGACCAGTATTCAGAATCGCTTACCACATCAACGGGCGCTGTTTTATTATCAGGATCCAGACCATCTGTGAGAGGATTGTAGTTATGATACCATACCGTGTAGTTGCCGGCTACAGTGACATCGGTAAGAGCCAGGCATCCGTACCGGGAACCTGCAGCATCGCCCGTGGGGAATATGAAATCACCTCCGGCGAGCATTCTTTTCTGAAGGGGTCCGCTGACAAATGAGTTTGAACCACCCCCGATTACAGCGTTTTCCGAAGTATTGGAGATCATAAGAATGTTGACGGAGTTAGAGCTTATTATCCCGGCCTCCAGAGTCAATCTGCCTGAGATATTTATTTTGCCTGCTCCGGCAAGTGTAACGCCAGCTCCATTTCTGATTACCAGGTCGCGGAACTGGTTGGTTGTGGATCCGCCGGTAATTGTAAGCAGCTGGCTGGCAGTGCCGTCAAAAATTACCTGTCCGTTAGCAGGGATAAAACCACCTGCTGCTGAAATGTTGTTGTCGGTCCAGTTTCCTGATACGTAAAGGCTCCTGTTCGAAAACTCATTGCTCAGAACGGTTGAAGCGCCCATGATTGTAAGGTTTCCGAGCACCTTAATATCATCGGCCGGTATTATTTTCTTACCAGTTCCGGAAAGTATTAAATTCCGGAATGGCTTATAAATATTGCCGGGTTTCGATGGGATGACTGCCTGATTATTTCCGAACAGTTCAATCGTGCTTGTCAGGTTTGAAAGGAACTCATCGTAGTCTCCCCCGGGCATCACGAAAATTCCGCTTGTTGTGGATGAGACCTTAAGCAGTCCGTTTCCATTTATATGCCCGAGGCTGTGATAGAGTGTGTTTCCGATGCCGAGGGTTCCGTTTATAGTTACCGAGTAAGCCAGTGCTGAGTTGCCGTTAACGGTTACGGTGTGTCCCGCATTTATTACCACCGGATTGCCGTCGGGGTCACAATTACAGGAAGGACCTCCGTCGGTGGTTGACCAGGTATTGTCGCCGGCCCAGTTACCTGATTTTATACTGTAGAGAACAGGCTTGTTGGTGAAGTTCAGGGAAGTTCCAGCAGTATATTCACCGTCGATGAAATCGCGGTTGGTAAGTGTTATCCGATGGGTTGACGGATTCACAGACGATTCACCGATTCCTCCCTCGGGTATCCATAAGCCGTTAAGGAAGCGTCCTGTTGAATAATCTGATTCATTGCCGTTAACATCTTCTTGCAGGTAGCTGTAGGTATGTGTCACCGAGTACCCGCCCGAGAAACCCTCAGAACTCACTTTCCAGTAATATTCAAGTTCATCACCTTCGGGAAGCGTCGCAAGCGGATGTGAATAGTTTACCGGATTGACAGTCACCGAGGCATCGTTGCTGGTATTTGATGTGAACAGAAATTCTGCAGGTGTGTATTTTCCTGCTACTCCGACAGGGAAAGTAAAGCCGGAGGGTCCGGACGGGAAGATCTTTCTGACACCTGCATCGGAAATAACACCATTCAGGATTATCATGTTATTTTCGTCAGGTGTTCCTCCGATGGATGCATTGACGCCGAGCGTTATAAGATAGTCGTCAATGTAAACAGAACCCCTCGAAAATGTAAGGATCCCTTTTATGGTAGCGTCGTCGACCATGCTGATCCCTGTGGTATTGTTGAGGGTAAGGTTACCGAATATGCCTGTCCCGTTGCCTGAAATGGTCTGTGTCTGACTTCCTTCGAGAACAATCCCGCCGCCTGGCATGGTGCTCGCATGTTCAGCATTATTTACCATATTGCCTGCAAGTGAGATATTGTTTCCTCCGTCTTCCAGGGTACCTGAAAGCAGGTTCAGATTTCCGTTAATCCTTATATTGCTGTTTGGAGTAAGTGTAAGAGAACCGGTTTTCGCCACGTTCAGGTGGGCGAAGTTGGTCAGGTTTGAGCCGCTGCCCGATATTGTATTTGTACCGCTGCCGTTGAAGGTGGTAAGCTGGCCTGAAGTGCCCGGCTGATATCCTCCGCTGTTCAGCCCCGTCCCCGAGGAGCTGTTGTTGTTTATCAGGTTCCCTCCGATTGTAATGTTCAGGCCGTTGGCCCTGAAAATGCTGTTCCCGATGATCACAAGGTTGTTTTTGATTGTAAGGGGATAGATACGCAGGTCAGCAGTCTTGGTATTGACAGAAGCATCGATTTCAACATTGTACAGGGGAACGGAACTTACAATATTGAAAGCAGTGCCTGAAGGTGTTTCCGTTGTACCCAGGACTATTGTTCCCCCGGTAACGGTGCTTGAGTCAGGGGCAAGATAGAGATCCGTATGGGATGAATTATCAAAGGACCCCGATATTATCAGACGGCCGCCGCTCATGTTGAATTTGCTTCCCTGATTCAGTATTTCGAACATCGACCTTTCGTCGCTTGCATTCCTCCCTGCAATCGTTACGGTGCTTGCCTCATTTGACTGGGTATAATTGAGCGATCCGGTGTTGATTGTAATTACCCTCCTGATCTGGCCGTTGACAAAAAGACTGCCTCCAGCCACAATGATTTCAGGAGTGCCTCCCGACGAGTATTCGATATCATTGTTAAGGTTTGTACCCGGAGTGCCGATATTGATATTGCCGGAAAGGACCTCAAGCCGGCCGTCGAGTTTCAGGTCAGTTGCATTTGTGGCAGATGCTCCTCCGATGTTTATGGTACCGCCGTTTGCTGAAAGACAACCGGAAGTCGGAATTGTGAAGCTGCCTGCGTTGGTCAGATTCAGTATTATGGGGCTGGTGAGCCTGAATGTGCCGTTTGTAAGGGTGAGAGCGGTGGGCAGGGAGGTGTTCAGGGTGAGAACCGACGATTTGACCTCGAGGATTGCATTCCTTGACGATCCCTTATTGACCTCGATCGTGTTGAAGTCGGTGACTGCTCCGGTTCCGTTAATTTCCCGGTTGGCTGCTCCGGAGAAGGTTACATTGCACACCCGGCCCGCATCTGTATTCATATCGAAGGTCCCGTTGTTTGTCAGGCTTCCGTGTATTGTCAGCAGGTTGGTTGCGGTTCCTGAAGTGTTGATGTCGAAAACAGCCCCGCTGGCTACTGTAACGTCCCCGAAAACCACCATGTTTTGAGCCGTGTTGCTACCGTTCATATACCTGAGGGTGCCGCTCTGCACCATCAGGCCTGAATCAACTTCCACAGTCCTTGTGTTGGCGAGTATGTTAAGCTGGGTTATTCCGGCGCCTGACACGGTGAAATCATTAAAGATGTGAAGATCAGTATTGGGCAGGATTATGTTTTTACCTGATGCAGGCGATGTTACAAGATTGTTGTAGCCTTTTACAGAGATTGTATTTGTTCCCGAGATATAGCTTACGGGCAGGGTGAATGAATCCTGGCCAAGGGTGGCTGTGCTGTAGTACTCGACTATGCCTCCGCCGCCTGCAAGGAAGTTGCCGAAGTCGCCTCCCGGGAACACTGCAGTGGCCGTTGAGGATGAGATCCTTAGCCGGCCTGTTCCTGACACCCTTGTATCGGGGATGGCCCCGAAATTATGTCCTGTCGTGGTTCGCAGGTCGAGGGTTGATCCGCTGTTAATCTGTAGGCCGCCAACAACAATATTGTTCAGGCCTTCCGGAACAACTACAGTGTGGTTGATGGTCCTGTCGCCTATTACAACGGGGTTACCGCTGCCCGGAACTGATCCGTCCATAGCCCCGCCCACACTTAGAGAACTCCATGTTGAGGGGTCGTTCCAGTTGCCGTCCTGCCGGCTGTAGTAGACCTTTATGCTCTGAAAGGATGAGAGTTCACCGGCTGTATAATCGCCGTCAACATATCCGGTATTATTGAACTGGATTATATTACTGGCGTCAACGACTTTTGAGTTGTCATTTATCGGGAACCATATGTATGGCCGGTAAGCTGCAGGGATATACAGGTTTTCCGATCCTGTCAGATCGGATGTTGCATACTGGAAGGTCCAGGTAACCGATCCGGGCTGAATGTCCCCGAAACCTTCGCCTCTGGCAGTCCAGTAGTAGCTTAGCGCATTGGTTCCTGTAACAAGTGGATGTGTCAGGGTTACAGGTCTGATTGTGACATTTCCCCACCGGGAAGGAGCTGAAGTGAATTGTATTGTTGCCGGGGTGTAGTCCGTTCCGGTTCCGAGGGGAAACAAGAAGGATGATACCCCTGCAAATGCCCTGGTGATACCTCCGTCGCTCTGGTTTCCGGACAGCCTTATCATTTTTGAGGATGAGAAGGCAGCTGTTGTTCCGGTGAGTGCATCATATATGGAACTGTTTGGGCCAAGAGAGAGATTCCAGGTGGAAAGGTCCAGAATTCCTCTGGCGAGCCGGAGGTTACCGTTTACCGATTGACCTGCGGTAAAAAAGGCGTTTCCGGAAGTCTTGTTTATCGTAAGGTTTCCGAAGGCTCCTTTTCCTGAACCGCCTATCGACTGGTCGGATGTTCCGTTAAGGATGACAGCTCCGCCGGCCTGACTGGTATGTGTACCCGAGTTGGAAATGTTGCCGGCTATAGTTATTGAATGACCGACATCGTTGAGAGAAGAACCGGCTTCAAGGGTAAGGTCACCCCTCAGGATGAGGTCGCTTGAATAGATATCAGTATTTGAACTGTCTGTTATTGCAAGGTTGAACAGGCCTGTTCCGTTGTTAATAACACCTGCATTTGTAAACCGTTGACCGCGGAGACCGTTGAATGATGTTGTATTATTGCCGGTTTCGTATTCCGAACTGCCGTTTATGCTGAAGTTGCGTCCGACTGTTATATCGGCGCCATTGGCATTGAAAACTGCATTATTCTGTACGTTGAGATCATAATAGATCACCAGCGGCCTTACTGGACTGGCGGGAATTGCCGGGCTGGAATTTCCTGCGTAGGCCTGGATCTGTCCCCTGTATGTTGAGGATGTACTTGTGAAGTTCAGGTTCCAGAGCGGAATTGTGGTGTTTATGTATGCATTGCGGTTCGAAGGTATTGTTATGTTCACAGTACCTCCTGTAACTGAAGCATTATTGGGGTTCATACCCAGCAGAAGGCTGAAATTGATTCCGGAACCTCCGCTGATAACTGTTGTCGGCGACAGTATGTTAATGGTTCCCCCGCTCATTCTGAAGACGTTGTCCGGATAAGGAAGCGTAAAGGATGCATAGATGCCAAGGCCGGAGATGTTATAACTGTTTCCTTCAATATTGAGTGTTCCTCCCGACATTGTGAATGCTCCCCTGTGGGCTCCCGATATATAGGATGTCCTGATGCAGTCGGTCGTTACTGTTCCTGATTCAATAATAAGGGCGCTCTGGTCGCGCATTACTATTCCCTGGCCGCCGTTGGCATTCAGGGTGGCCATTCCTGATACCCTGAGGTTTCCGTAGACAACAATTGAATTAGAGGATCCGGCCAGGCTTGTAAAAGTCACGTCAGCGCCGTCTAGCCAGAGCTGGGCATCGAGGTCAATATTATAAACCTGGTTATCAGCGAGACTCAGGATCACTATATTTGGTCCCAGTCGTACAGTACCTGCGAGAAGTCCGAGCGCATTGGCATTTTCTATTGAAGGTGGTGAATTTGAAGGAGGGCTGGACTGCATATCTGTTGCACCGAACAGCTTAAAATTTGTATTATTATTGGCATCTATGTTAAGAATGTAGGTCTGATCGATACCCTTGTCGATCTCGATCCGGTAAAAATCGCTCTGCCCGTTACATACAAGGTTCTGGTGAGCGTTGGGGTTGTTGAAGACAAGGTCGGAAAGGCCGTTGCCCGGAGGCGTGGTGTAATTGGGACTTGCCTGGTTTGTCAGTCGTACGGTTCCTTCGTTGGTAAAATCTCCTTTTACAGTAATTCTGTGGTAAGCAGCTCCTGTTCCGATAGACATCCTTCCGATGGATGCTATGAAAACATCCCCGGCAATATCGAGATTCCGGCCGGTTGAAACTGTATTGTTAACCTGGAAATTTCCGCTCGTGACAGTAAGGTCGCCGTTTATTGTCATGTTGCCGGCCAGGGTTGCAGTTACAGCCCCTGTCGACAGGTTTATTATAAGATTGTTATAGACAAGCTGTGAGAAATTGAAGTTACCGGAGTTGTAATATTCAATAGTTCCTCCCTCTTCCGAGACGAAATTGCTCCAGTCGCCTGAAGGATATGTGGCGGTGCTGAGACGCAAAAGGCCTTTTCCGCGGATTACAGTGAAGGTCTGGCTGGTGAAGGTCCCCAGGTCAAGTGTTCCTCCTTCATTAATGACAAGCGAAAGGACGTTCTCCCCGTTTGCCGTTGTAGTTACCGTGCGCCCGTTAAGTATGACAACCCGGTCGGTTTCCACCGGGACCTTCGGGTTTACCGAAAGAGTTCCCGACGGATCGGTGGTCCATGTTACAGGATCGTTCCACGGACCGGACTGGTATGAGTAGTAAGTTCCGTAAATCAGCTCCTCCCTGGCGGTCCACTGGCCGTCAATTACAGTTGTTCCGGTCACAGTCATCGGGTTTATTCCGGAGGAACTGGCAATATCGGGCTGGATCCAGCTGCCACCGGTATAAACCATTGGTACATACTTGGTCTGGTCACCACCTGTGCCGACTTCACCGGGATTGGCATAGGTTATGCTCAGATTTGCATCGATGGAGCTGAAGCCGGTTGATGACACCAGAAAGTGTTTTGTAAGGTCGGTAGTTGCTGCCGCCGGGGGGCCTGGTGCTGTGGAAGCCACTGCTCTCACGGATATGGATGCAGTTCCCGCAACGGTCGCGGTTAAGGAAGTGATCCCGAAAGGAGTGTAGAAAGTTCCGGTTCCTGTGGGGAAGACTGATATAAAATCTGAAGCGGAATCTCCTTCCTTTATTATGCTTCCGGTTCCGTCGCAGATTATCATGTGATTGCTGTCGAAGCCCGGAGTAGCTGCGAAGTTGCCGCCGCCGGCAATTATCAGGTTATTGGTTCCCGAGCCAAGGCTCAGGTTGCCGCCTGACAGAAGCAGGGTTCCGGTGACTGCAGATGTTCCTGCAAGGGTTTTTATTCCCGAACCTGATATTGTAAGATTTCCGTATGTTTCCTGAAGAACGGTCTGTGTTCCGGCGAGTCCGTAGTTGACTGTTGAGCCTGAGGAAAACATTTCAGTCCCGCCGAAAATTGAAAGAGAATTTACATTATGGTTGAGTATTCCGCCGGTGTTTATTTGGAGTCCGGAATTTGAACCAATTGTGACCTGTGAATTTTCGGTGAGTGATCCGCCGTTCTGAATTTCAATCTTGCTGTTGTTTCCCGACACGGTCCAGCCTGTGCCGGATGTGGTCATCGTATGACCGTTCTGGATGATAAATTCCTGGTTGTTTGCCGTGAAGCTGGTCGGTGATGTACCTCCTCCTCCGGGAAGGGAGCTCCAGTTTGAAAGGACGGCAGGGTTTCCTGATATACGCGAGTAATATGAGGTACTCCAGTTTATTATTACAAGTCCGTTTGCTCCGGAACCTCCGGTTCTATCCTGACTATTACTTGTAGATGCACCGCTTCCGCCACCTCCATAGATACTTCCGGGGTTACCGCTGCTACTACCGCTTACCCCGCTTCCTCCATCCCCGCCGTTTTGGGTTGTTCCAGCACCGGCAGTTCTTCCATCTGCATTACCGCCGGCACCAGTACTTCCTGCCCCACCGCCTCCTGCCCCTGAATAGTAGGTATACCAGTAACTATAATTACCGTTGGCTCCATTCCCTCCGGGAAATACAACATCTCCATGGGATTCAGCCTCTGATCCTCCTGCTCCGCCTTCACTTGAATTGTATGTTCCTCCGGAACCTCCAGCAGACACTACCGTTGAATTATTGAATGAGGTGTTGCCTCCGCTGCTGCTTGCTGCTCCACCGGTACCAACAATTACACTGTATGAATTTCCCGGGATTACGTTTACAATACTTCGGGCATAGGCACCACCACCCCCACCGCCTCCCCTGCGGCCGTTGTAGGTTATAGTGCTTCCGCCTCCACCGCCTCCCCATGCTTCAACTATAATTGAGCTGACGCCCGCAGGGACTGTGAATGTTCCGCTTGAACTGAAAGTCTGGGTTTGGGCATAGGAATACTCAAGGGCAGAGATCAAAGCCGCTGCCAATAATAATGTTTTAATGATCAGACCCGGCTTTTTCATTCTGTAAGCGGTAAAAAATCAGCAGTAAGAACGCTGTGTTACTCCTACTATTTTAGAGCCAGCTCAGCTTCTGCCAGTCTGACGGGTTTAACATCCGAGGAAGCTGAATATATTATGCGAAGAGTTCCATTTTTGAAATCGACACCGGAATCACTGTTAAGGTCAAACTGAAATCTTCTGAGCTCGTTGGGCGTATAAACAGCGACCCCGTTTGCAACTCCGACTCTTGTAATTTTTCCCTGGGTGGAGATATGATCGACGGTTATGTCTCCGTAAACTGACATGTTCCCCGTTCTGTTAAATACAAAGCTCAGTCTTGGGATATTGCCATTTACAATGGTCAGGTCAAGGCCTGAAAGGGTCACACCTGCCATTGTCTCGCCGCTGCGTATGATTACCGGGATAGTGATTCCGAAGATAGGGGTGAGCCTTACTGAAAAAGTTGAAGTGTCGGCGACCGGAGTGCTTATTTCTCCCAGCGGCTGTTTTTCCGGCACAGCCCTGAAGTAGAAATGCGACCTGTATTCACCCGTTTGAAGTTCGCTGGTCCTGTATAGCTGTACCTTAACAACCTGGGCTTCGTTAGGTCCAAGTGTCACGGACCTGGGGAAAAAACGAACAAAGCGGTCGGCAAACATCTGTCCGGGATCAGGTTCGGTTATTGTTTCAAAACCTCCGTTCTCAAGCATTCTGATCTGGACAAGGCTGATTGCATAGGTTGCGGAATCATTTCCCGTGTTTGCCAGGTTTATGTCGACGGTTCTTGTGGCTCCCTCAAAAACAATTCGTCTTGGTGTGATCATAAGGTCACCCTGGGCCGATGCGGGTAGTGTATACATTAATGCAAGCACTGCTGTGAGGAATTTCACAGCAGACTTCAACCCATGGATTAATCCATATGGGGCAATGATTTTATTTCTGTATTTGCTCATCGGCCGGTCATATTAAGGTCTTGTCAGTTAAAGTCGAATGTTATCGTATAGGTACCGGTATAAACACCAGCCGGATTGTCATGTATCGTTCCGACTTTAAGTGTTGCGCCGACATTAATCACCTGGAATCCGTTCCGTAGCCGTCCGTTACCGGGGCCCGGCAAGGGGTAGGAATTCCATTCCTCGATCAGCATGGATTTCTCGCTTGAGATATGTTTAAGTAAAACCGGATCGTCCGGAAGGTTTATTGAAAATGCCGCATCCTCATCGCCTGAAACTTCAAAGCTTGCGGCGTTATGGCTTCCCGCTCCGGTTATGATGCTTCCCTGCACCGAAACCGTGCTCTGAGGTGTCAGGATAATCCTGCCGCCCTGCGGACCCGGGGAAAACCTGCCGAAATTCATTCTGGTAACCTCATTGGCGGAGAAAACCGGAATTATCTCAGCATAGACATGCCCGGTCGCACTGATCGACTGCGTCCCCTGGGCATGAATATGGTTGAGATTCAATACAAATAATACTCCCAGGCTTAAAAATATTTTAAGCTGTTTTGTCACGATTCAATCCGGTAGAAGGGATCACTATCCCTAGTTATAGTTCACCGTTACATCAAAAGTACCAGTGTAGGCACCCGATGCCTGGCCGGCGGCTACATTCAGTGTCGCTCCAACACTGAGGACAGTTGCTACTCCACCCAGTGTAACAGGATTTGCATCATCCGGATTGCTCACGAAATCATCTACCGTCATCGTTTGTGTTCCGTTGGAGATAGTCGTCGAGGCGGGGAGAGTAATTAAAACTTCATTACCCGATTCCCCTTCCAAATTGAAGGTGGCTACCGAGTGTACGGGAGCAAGTGCCGAAAGAGTAACCCCTCCGAGTGAGGATCTTGTACCGTCGGTTGCAATTGAAACCGTACCTGCCGTAGCACTTCTCATAATAGTTCCGAAATGAAGGCCTGCAGTGTTGGTTATCGAAAGCGGAGCAATTATAACAGCTGCAGCATTTGAAGTGGCTGTTGCTGATTGAGCCTGTACCGTACCTGCAAATGCGAGCATTACAACTGCAATTGCCAGGGATTTAATGATCTGTTTCATTTTCTTGTTTGGTTAGTTAAAAATTTAAAAAGCAGATTATTTATCAAATTATTAAACACCGGCTGCATTTAAAGCTGAAGATTTATTGCAGAAAACCGCAACCGGAGTCATGTTATGATCAGAATTCAAAATTAGTAACCGTGCCATTTCCCAAAACCCGCAACGATGCTATTATTTAACATGCGAGTGAAGTTATTAACAAAAAAAGCCCCGGATTATTGTATCCCGGGGCTTTACAGGCTAAATTATTTTAGAGATTGAACGCATATTTATTTTTCATCATAACCGCCTTTGAATTAATATTCCAGTATCTGACCGTCTGCCAGCAGCTGCTTGCTTACCTCCTCCCAGGTCAGGTCATGGATGCTTCTGCCGCTCTTAATGGCCAAGGACGCCAACGTTGCGGCACTCTGTCCGAGGATCATAAAGACAGGTTCCATTCTTATCGATCCGAAAGCAATGTGAGTGCACGACACGCAGACCGGGACAATCAGGTTGCTGCATTGCTCTTCGAGGGGAAGAAGTGAACCGAGGCTTATCTGGTACGGTTTGGGGGCGTGGACGCCAATGTCGCCTTCATTCTGGACATAACCTTCGGGCGTGACATATCTCTGAATGTTATGTGAATCCATTGTGTATGATCCCATGCCGACAGGTTCAGGAACAGGCCTCTTGCACAACACGTCATTTTCCGTCATTACATATTTCCCGATCATCCTTCTTGCTTCCCTGACATAAATGTTGTAGGGCCAGTATCCGTTATCGGCAAACTCATCGCGCGAGTAGCCCCAGGTCTGCATTGTGTCCCTTACCCATTGGGGAAGGCGTTTGTCGGTAGATGTAAAATAAAGCAGTCCTTTCTGATAGCTGATATGTTCCTCAAGTATCTCCTTTCTTTTTTCATAGGAAGCTTCAGGGTAGTCCCAGTTCATTCCGATGTTATCGTAACTGAAAGGTCCGTGATTGTTCACATCGGTCTTATGGTTCGGGATTGCATCATATTTTGCAAAAAACTCATTCCATCTTGTTGCTGCCACTCTGACAAGAAGTTCATACCGGGTGCTGTCGTAACCTTCGGGTTTTGTAACCGGCACTTTGTTCTCCGGGTGCTGAGTCAGGCAGAGCCGGTAACAGTAAGCCTGAACCTTGTTGTCGCCGGTGCCGTTCTCGCCCGGAGTTTCGGCTGATATACGCGGAAGAAGTCCGCTCGACGGATCTCCGGGTATGATGTAGGGATCGATCTTATCCTTGAAATAATGCCCGTGGTGAAACACTCCTTTCTGAACACCGTTCCAGGTCTCGCCATACAGGCTGTTATCTTCCCTGCCAACTGTATAGTTGACTCCTGCAGAAGCCATCAGGTCGCCTTCATAGGTAGCGTCGATAAACACCTTGCCCATGTAAGTCTTTCCATTGAGGGTCCTGATTGAGATAATCTTTCCTTTCTTCATTGTGACGCCGGTTTCCCTGTCGAGCCACTCATCCCGGTGAACCGTTATGTTATTGCTGCTTATCATGGTCTCGAACGAAGCTTCCGCAACGTGCGGTTCAAATATCCACATGGTGCGCTTTTCGCCGTCGATGGCAGGGTTGCCCTGTCCCTTGTTGCCATATTCCGACCGTTTCTGCCAGTTCCATGCTTCAGGTTTATCGTAATGCTGATAGATAAGCTGATAGAACTCCCTTGCCAGGCCTCCGATAACCTCCTTGTTGCCCGTATCGGTAAAGCCAAGTCCCGATGAGGTCATACCTCCGAGATGTTTGTCGGGAGACACAATTATTACAGTCTGCCCCATCCTGTGTGCCTGCACCGCAGAAGTGACAGCCGCTGAGGTTCCTCCGTAAACTATCACGTCAGCCTTGAAAACCTGATTATCCTTATTCCGGTTGCAGGTGATCCCCGGAAGAGCCAGGATTACTGATACGATCAATAAAAGTTTTGTCTTCATAACAGGAAATTATAATTCTATTCTGTTTGTGCCCGGCCTGAGTTGCAGGATACCGTCTTTTGGCCTGACTTTCATCCCGTTCAAATTCACCGTCTGATCTCCGGTGCCTGAAATGACGAAATCGCAATCCATGTTTGGGGGGATCGTGATTATGAACAAAAGTGATCCGTTATCCTTTCTGAATTCGGCAACTATATTACCCCGGATTGTCGGGACGCTGATATGACTGTATGACAGATGACCGGGCTGAGGTTTAATTACCGCTTTGGAGTAACCGGGAAGGGCTGGCTGTATTCCCCAGAGGTAACCCGGAATAATATTGGCCGGAGCCGCTCCCCAGGCATGGTTCCAGTCGGAATTGGGTTTGTACTTCATATCCCAGGCTTCCATCGTCATTGTGGAACCCGCTATTATCATGTTCCACCAGCCTCTGTCGTGCGTGGCTGTGAGAAGACTGAGTGCATAGCCGGCCTCACCTGCCCTGAAGAGTCCTTCAAGGAGGAATTGTGCCCCGTAAACGCTGCATGCCATACCCCTCGACTTTATGAAGTCGATTACGGCCGGCAGATTTTCCCGGGGTACCAGATCAAATGCGAGTGCCATCATGTTGGCATGAAGAGAGGAGTGACCGGAGAATTCCCCGTCGAGGTAGATACCCCTGTTCCTGTCGAGTAGTTTTTCGTTGATTGCCTGTTTTACTTTTTGGGCACGGCTGTGGTAAATGGCAGAATCGACCGGGTTCCCAAGGTATCCGGCAAGCTCCGACATCAGCACCAGGCTTCTGTAATGGAAGGCATTCACAACGGTGTTGATCTCTCTCATGTCGTATCCGTCTCTTTCACCTTCGGGGGTTGCCAGTTTCCAGCCGGTGTCTTTCTGTGCCGGTGGCCAGTCTACTATATCCCTTATCCTTTCCTTCGCATTTGAAAAGCCAAGGGCTGACATTATTTCATCATTCGCTGCCGAAGAGCTTATAAGACCATCAGGCCGGGCGAGGGAGGCAAGTGTCTTGTGCTCCAGTTCCTTGTAGAATTTAGCTGCCGATTCAGGGTTGCCGGTGTACATGAAGTCGTTATAGAACATCAGGACGGTCTGCAGTATCCATTCGGTGGGCCATGTGGGATGATCGATGAAATACTCGTTGGTTCTCCGGGCCATCGAAAATTCCCTGTCGGTGTAGTAATGACCGAGCTGGTTTATGTAGGCATCGGCCTCATAGGGGATCCGTTCCCTGTCGCCGTCAATATATATTCCTGCAAAGGAAGTTGCCTTGATAGTGTATTTTGAAATGTCCCACACACGGTTCAGGATTGTGTCGGAACTGATGAAGGCGCTGCTGCTGTCTTCGAAATAGTGCCACAGTGCTTTCTGGATTATTTTGTCAGGTTCTGTATTCAGATTTTCAATTTCACAATACCTGAAGGGGGTGACGATGCCTACAGAATCGGGGAGATGCACTGCTGCAGGTCCGGTGTTCCTCTGATCGGCCGGAATCTCCGCAACATATCTTGTTTTACCGGGTTCGACGGGCACGATTATCCTGTGGTACCTTATGGTGCCTTCCGGTTTGCGGTCGATCCGGTTTTCACCGCTGAGCTTTTCACCGAGATGGATTACAAGTGTATCTTTCTTTTCCGGATTTAATTCAATCAGGAGCTTCCCGAAAGCATCTTTCCCGAAATCAACGAACCATGAATCGTTTCCTGTTCTGACCACTTTGCGGGGCCTGATTTCAGTTTCAACCAGCCGGTTTCCCGTTGTACAGTAGTCAGTGAATTTACCCGTCCTGAATGTCTGCACTGCAGACCATGAGGATGGCTTTTTTCGCCTGTCCCATATTCTTACTTTCCAGTGGCAGACTGAGTTGGCGGGAAGCGAAGCCCCGGAATACTCAACTTCATTCGATTGTGAGCCTGCGGTCTTAACTCCGTTCCAGAGGTCTCCTATGTCCCTGGACAGTAATTCCTTCGATGAGCTGACAAGGATCTGGTAAGCGGTCTGCCTGCCGGCTACATCGGGCACTATCCAGCTGAATTCAGGTTTTGGATCGCAGATAACAACATGTTGAGGCTCCCTGATGAATTCGATCATCAGTCCTGACGGATAAGATCCGGATGGCTTTTTTTGACCGGGAAGGCTTAATGCAAGGAGGATCAGGAAAAAGGCTGTCTTCATCAAATAACCGGTTTCATATCAGCTCAAAGGTAACATCCTCACCGGTGTCTTCAAAATCCTTGTCGTTGTTCATGTCGCGCGACAGTCGCAAGGTTGTGCCGTCGACCTCGAAAACGCCTGTCACTTTTTTCTCAAAATAACCGATGTTGTCACTCCAGTAGAAGGATCCCTCGCCGAACCACTGCACCGCTTCGGTGCATACGTCCATATCGTCGGGTACACAGGTGCCGAGCTCCTTCAGCTCGAAGATCAGGTTCGACCGCGACCTCGCCACGCTTCCCCTTGTTCCGATTATTGCAGTTATGGTTGAGGAGTTTTCCCGTTTTATAAGATAGGTTTCCTCATATGTTCTTTTTGTGAAAACAATAGTGCGGGTTGTGTTGTAAACCATGTCATTTGCAGTAATTGATTCATTGTACTGCCATGTACCGATATAATCGGGATCATCTTTCCGGGCTTCGCATGAAGCCGCAAGAAACAGGACAAGAAACGAAATGATAATATTCACTGACTGATGCCTGAATCCTTTCATCCTGTTAAGAATTAAGTGATACTTTAAACAAACCGGTTGACTTTATGCAAACAGTTATTCAAAGGTAGAATTATTTTTTCTGATTGACCCTCACATTATCGATTTCATATTTTATCGGGAAGCCGGCTCAATGTATTATTTAAGTTTTCGCTTTATACCGGTTTTGTAGGCGTCCAGGGCTCTTTCCCTGGCGAACCCGTGAACCACCATTTTTGCCGGGTAGCCGGGTTTTCCGTAATCATTTACCCATCTTCTGATGTAAACTTCCTTCGGATCAAACTTCTTCTGCTGGGTTTCGGGATTGAATATCCTGAAGTAGGGAGCGGCATCACATCCTGTTCCGGCTGCCCACTGCCAGTTGCCATTGTTCGATGACAACTCGTAATCGAGAAGCTTTCGTGCAAAGTATGCTTCACCCCATCTCCAGTCGATCAGCAGGTGTTTGCAAAGGAATCCCGATGTGATCATCCTTACCCTGTTATGCATCCATCCGGTTGAGTTCAGCTGGTGCATCCCCGCATCCACTATCGGATAGCCGGTCTCACCGCTGCACCATCTCTGAAAGTCATTTTCATCATTCCTCCAGAGGATGTCATCATAAACTGGCTTGAAATTTCCTGTTACGACATTTGGAAAGTGGAACAGTATCTGCATGAAGAATTCTCTCCAGATCAGCTCATTGAGAAATGCCATATTCTGCTCCAGCCCGGTTCTGACCAGGTTCCTGATGCTGACGGTCCCGAAGCGGAGATGGGGAGACAGATGAGTTGTCATGTCGGCCTGCGGATCGTCGCGGAATTTATGGTAGTCGGGAATTGCCTGCAAGTCAAAGGGCCTTACGTTAAAGCTTCCCTTTTTGAAACCAATAGCCTCCAGTGACGGGAGAGTGTAACTGCATTTGAAGTATTCTGAAGTTCCGGCTGGGGCCGTTCCTGAAAGATCCGGCCTTACCAGCCCCAGTTTTTTCATCCACTGATTCCTGTAGGGTGTGAAAACTGTGTAAGGACTGCCGTCGGATTTCATCACCTCATTTTCCTCAAAGATCACCTGGTCCTTGTACCTTAAAAGCGCGATGCCTTTTTTTTTCAGTATGGCTTCCACCGCATTGTCGCGGTCGATTGAATAAGGCTCATAATCCTTGTTTATGTACACGGCTCCGATATCGAATAAGGAAATCAGCTCCTTCCATTTTGTCACAGGATCACCCCTGAGCACATAAAGAGAGCTCCCTGATTCCCGCAGACTTTTATCAATCGATGAAAGGCATTGATGGATGAAGCTTATTCTTGAATCACCGGCCGGCAGTTCACCGGTTATGTTTGTGTCGGAAATGAAGACCGGAAGCACCGGCATACCGGAACGAAGAGCTTTGCCGAGAGCTGTGTTGTCCTCAGTTCTGAGATCTCTTCTGAACCAGAAAACACTAATCTTCATTATGCCGGTGCATCATATTTTTCGATCCTTTCGGTTACGAGTCTTGACCCGATAACAACCATTGGCAGGCCTCCTCCGGGAATTGTTGATGCCCCCACATAAAAGACATTTTTAAAAACCTCATCGAAGTTCTTCGGCCTGAAGCCTCCGATCTGCATCATCTTGTGCGACAGTCCCAGTCCGCTTCCCCTGTGAAGGTTGAACTGTTCCTGCCAGTCGAACGGAGTGTAAACAGTACGAGATACTATTTCAGGCCTGATGTCTTTCTTTATCCTTGCCGAGTAATCATCTATAATGCTGTCTGCAATTTTATCCCTGTCGTCCCAGCTGGTTTTCTTGCTGAGGTCAGGGACCGGGCAAACGAAGAAGAGGCTTTCGCATCCTTCCGGTGCACAACCGGGGTTTGACCGCGACAGGACATTGACGTAGTAGTAAGGCTTATCGACTATTTCGGGACTGATGAACACCTTCCCTGCATATTCCCTGTAGTTGTCGCCGAGATAATAATTGTGATGGCTGACCTCGGGCAGTTTGCATTTTATTCCGAGGTAAATTGTAAGCGATCCCATTGTCCAGTCCATTTTATCCAGTTTCTCCACAGAGAATTCCCTGCGTCTGAAAACTCTTCCCCTGAAGACAGCGGCATCCGAATTTACAACTATAATGTCAGCTCCCCACTTCTTGCCGTTCTTGTCGACAAGATATTTCAGTTTGTCTCCTTCCTGTACATAGTCGACGATTTCGGTGTTATAACGGATCTTTACATTTTCCTTCTCAAGTTCATTTACAATACCTTCAACCACCCTGTACATTCCGCCCTTCACGTTGAAATAACCGTCGTGCATAAACTCGGTATAGGAGAGGAGAGTGTAAACGGCAGGAGTATCAAAGGGAGTTTTGCCAAGGAAGAAGGCCACAAGTGACAGGATCTGCCTGGCATCATCCGATTTTACATAATGGGCAACATGGTTATAGAAATTACGGAATAGAACAGGAAGATGAATGGGATTTACCTTCGCAAGGGTCAGGAGATATTCGAACAGGTTGTCATAGTTGCTTTTTATTACGACGTTGGTATCATGGAACAGCCTTTTACTCTTGTCGAGATAGCTTCTGAACCCTGTTTCGAAATCGGGGTCCTGCTCCCTGAACTGGGCAGCCAGTTTGCTGATTTCCTTGTAGAGATGGTATGTAACCGGGCTCTTGCTAAAGTTTACCGAGTAGAGCGGATCAAGTTCATAATACTCGAAAGGAAGTTTTATTCTGCAGTCATTTGCGAATTCGGTGAATTCGTATGACATGCTGAAAAAGCTTGGTCCGGTATCGAAAGTGAATCCGTCCTTTTTCAGCTGGTTGAGCCTGCCGCCGGCATTACCATTCTTTTCAACAATTTCAACCTTGTAACCTCTTTTTGCCAGTCGCAGAGCCGTGGCAAGGCCTCCGAGGCCGGCACCGGCAATCAATACGCTTTTTGCCATATATCAGTTTTGCATTTGTTTCAGAAGTTTCGGGTAAAGGTCATCCCTTACATAGGTGAATGCCGGTTCGGTGCGCATTATAAATTCATAGACCTTTTGTGCAGAGGAATAATCCTTAAGGTAGGTGTGAGTCTGCCCAATCACCACCAGAAGACTGAGGTAGTTCCAGTTTCCGGTGACGGATCCAGGTTCTTTTTCAAGCAGTTCCAGGGCTTTGAGATAGTGCTGCAGAGCCTCCTTCTTTGAGCCCCCGAATGTTGAGGGCATATAGAACTGAATATTTCCCTGCTGTACATAACCAAGATAGTGCCCCGGATCAAGTTTTATCGCAGTTTTTGCGCAATCGATGCTCCTGAGACCGTTTACGGGGGCGGTAACCGGATTAAGTCCGATCCTGAAGCCGTAAAAAGCCGAACGGTAGGCGTTGATGACACCGGGATTATACTTTTTCTTTTCAAGCAAATCGAGGTTTTTCTGGGCGATATTCAGGTAAACGCGGGCTTCGTCTTTTTTGTCAAATCCAATGCAATATCCGATGTAACCATACTGGTAATTCAACAGCTCCATCAGGAAATCATCGCTTTTGTCAGTCTGCGAGTTCATCCTGTCGATAACGCTCTTCCACAGCTCCATCCTGTTGTTTATGTAAGCTGAATAAATATCGGATCTGTAATCTGCCCTGACCTGTGCAAAAGTGAGCAGGAGGAGTGCAGCTATCAGCCAATTTTTCTTCCTTTCCATTCGAAATTTCTGTACTTCCTGTTAATAAATGCCCTTAAAATGAAGAGCCCCATTGAAACCTGCAAAGGTATAATATAAAGCAGATTAAAGAACATGTTCTGTCTGCTTGCGATTGAAATAAAAATTCGTACCAGAGTGCATGCAATTATGTACATAATTGTCATAAGAACTGTTGAAGACCAGGCCACAGCCACTATGCCAAAAGTGGTTACCAGCCAGAATAGAAGCGCCATCAGAAATGAATTGCCGAAAAAGGCGATCACATTCTTAGAAAAACCGTTCACAGCTTCCCTGAAACCTTCGTACATCCTGCATGTTATCGTATTATCACCGGCAAGGCA
>JAVEXG010000144.1:0-8600 GCA_034004115.1 Bacteroidales bacterium
CATTTCTTTCCCCGGGTGACGATGGAGTATTGGTTTCCGACAGGCTTGCGGGTTTTCTCAAGGTAGGGATAGGCGATTCGGTGATCCTGATGGGCCAGGGATATCACGGTGTTTCGGCAGCAGGGCTTTATCCTGTACGGGGCATCATAAAAATGCCCTCTCCCGAAATCGACAACAAGCTGGTGGTTATGACAATCCCCGCCGCTCAGCAATTGTATGATGCAGGCGGCAGGATTACAGCACTGGCCGTGAATCTTACCGACAGGTCAAACCGGACGGTAAAGTCGGTTAAAAAGGATATCAATTCAATCCTCGGCGAAAGCAGCACCACGGCGAGAACATGGTATGAACTTAATCCTGTTCTTTTTCAGCAGATCCAGGGTGACAACCAGACCGGTCAGATGATGCTCGGGATACTTTATTTCATAATTTTCTTCGGCATTTTCGGGACAGTTCTGATGATGGTTTCCGAGAGGAGGAGGGAATTTGGTGTGCTTGTGTCAATAGGGATGCAGAAGGGGAAGCTTCAAAGGATTGTTGTTATGGAGATGATCCTCCTCGGCATCTTTGGCCTTGTTGCCGGCCTTGTTGCCAGCATACCACTGATAACCTGGTATTATGTTAATCCGTATATCCTCAGGGGAGATCTCGCGAAGATGATGGAGGACTGGGGCTGGGAAGCCGTTATGCCTACTGCGCCTGTGGGTCCTTATTTTTTCTGGCAGGCCCTGATAGTTCTGTGCATGGTTCTGCTTGCAGTGGTTTATCCGATGAGAAAGATAGCCAAATTGAAGGAAATTGAAGCTTTAAGGAGTTAAACAAAATATATTATGATCTGGTCAATAGCCTGGAAGAATATATGGCGCAACAAAAAGCGGAGCCTGGTGGTGATCATTGCCGTTGCACTCGGAATCATTGCCGGTGTCTTCATTATAGGTTTCGTGGAAGGCTGGTCGAAACAGCGGCTCGATGATGCCGTGTATAACGAGGTATCACATATTCAGATCCACAATAATGAGTATCTGAAGAATGAGGAGACCAGCCTGATGATAAACGATCCGGGAAGGATCGCCGGGATCCTCGACACGATGGCTGAGGTAAAAAGCCATGTAGTCAGGACGAAGATCATAGCCCTTGCCGGCACATCGTGGGCAAATACGGGGGTTATCATCTATGGAGTCGATCCTGACATGGAAAAGCAGGTTACCAGGATCCATGAAAAAATTGTAAGCGGGGGAGGCAGATATCCTGATGCGGGCAGCAGCGGCGATATTCTTATCAGCGACAAGACGGCCGAACTGCTGAAGATCAAGCAATACTCAGTGACAGACAGCGTGATTGAAAAACTCAGAACGGAAGAGGTGCCTGCACCAGTCCTGGAAAAACTTGAAGTTATGAAAGACACCCGGTTCCGTTCACCCGGTGATTTCAGGGAAGCACTGGGCAGAGAATTGACCAGAAAGGAATATGAAGAATTTGGCAATACCATAAGCAGTCAAGCGCTTGATTACAGGCTAAGGAATAAGATCCAGATTACCATTTCAGACAGGGAGGGTAATCCGATCCATGCCATTTTCAGGGTTTGTGGCATTTATAAAACTACAAACACGGGCTTCGACCAGATGGCGGTTTTCGTAAATGCAAGGGAGCTTGTAAAGCTATACGGAGATGAAGATATCCTTGTCCACGAAGTGGCAATCCTTCTTAATAATATCGATGACGCCGGAAAGGTAAGGGACAGGCTGATACCGCTGGCAAGCGGGAATTCGGTCAGGACCTGGAAGGAACTTGCCCCGGATGCCGCTCTGATGAATGATTTCATGGTAATCTACTATTTCATATTCATCGGGATCATAATGCTGGCGCTTGCTTTCGGGATAATTAACACAATGCTGATGTCGGTGCTTGAAAGGACAAAGGAGCTGGGGATGCTTATGGCTATAGGCATGAACCGGAGAAGGGTCTTTACAATGATAATGCTTGAGACTGTATTCCTTACTTGTGTAGGTGCAGCGGCCGGCATCCTGCTCGGATGGGCTGTTACCGGAACCCTGGGCAGGACAGGAATCCACATGGCCGGCTGGGGCGAGGGATTTGAAGCTATAGGGTTTGCCGCAACGGTTTATCCGATAGTCACTCCCGGATTTATCGCCTTAACCGCAGTAATGGTGATTGTAACAGCAATACTTTCATCACTGTGGCCGGCACGGAAGGCACTGAAGCTTGTACCCGTTGAAGCGCTGAGAACAGATTGAGAAGGGAAGTGGATGAATTTTATTGGTTATGCGGAAAGGGATAATGGAGATTTACTGAAAACAAATCATACTGCTGAAAGATGAAAGTACTTGAGTTGAAAACCGTGAACAAGATCTATAACTCGGCTGAAGTCAAGGTTCATGCCGTAAAGGACGTCAGCCTCGGATTTGAGGAAGCTGAATTTGCAGCGATAGTAGGGCCGTCGGGATCGGGGAAGACCACCCTGCTTAACATGATAGGAGGACTCGACATGCCCACCTCGGGTGAGATAACGATAGGGGGTGTTGACCTGTCGGGACTTAAGTCGTCGGAACTTATTGATTTCAGGCTTAAGAACATCGGGTTTGTTTTTCAGTCGTACAACCTTATTCCTGTTCTTACCGCAAAGGAGAATGTCGAGTTCATCATGACACTTCAGAAATGGCCCAGGGATAAGAGGGACGAAAGGACCATCGGGCTTCTGAACGCTGTAGGACTGGGCGACAGGATCAACAGCCGGCCCTCTAAGTTGTCGGGGGGGCAGCAGCAGAGGGTTGCAGTGGCCCGGGCTCTGGCATCCAGACCGAAATTTGTGCTGGCCGATGAGCCTACGGCCAACCTCGATTCAAAGGCAGCTTCAACCCTTCTTGAAATAATGGAGACCCTGAACCGGGAGGAGAAGATCACATTCATATTCTCGACCCACGATCCCAGGGTGATGAAGATGGCCAGGAGGGTTATAACGCTCGAAGACGGAAGGGTGGTGGGGGATGAGAGGAGGGACGGGTAGGAAGGTTAATTGTCACCGATCATGAAAAAAATCCTTTTTACCGTTATGATCAGCATAAATGCTTCCTGCCTTTACTCCCAGGAAAAAGCTTCGCCTGTTGAACTGAACGGTTACATCACATCCATGCAGAGTGTGATGTTCGATTCCCTTTCAGGACCGTTCATGAATGAGAACCTCATACACAACAGGCTGAATTTCAAAGGTTACATAAATGACAACATTACTGTTGGAGCAGGTGTACGGAATCGTCTTTTCACTGGCGATATGGTAAGGCTGGGGAGCTATTATTCCGGTCTCATAGGGGCCGATCGGGGCAAGGTGGATATGTCGTGGAACCTGATCGACAAGCAGTCGTTTCTTTTGAATACCACAATCGACAGGCTGTGGCTCGATTTCAGCTTCAACAAAGTGCAGCTGACCATAGGCCGGCAGAGGATCAACTGGGGCCAGACATTCGTATGGAACCCGAATGACCTGTTCAACGCTTATTCCTTCTTCGATTTCGACTATGCCGAAAGGCCGGGGAGCGATGCAGTGAGGCTTCAGTATTTCACTTCATCGTCGTCGGCAGCCGAGCTTGCTGTAAAGGTTGACGCCGACAACGACATTACGGCGGCCGGCTTGTGGCGGTTCAACAAGTGGGGTTACGACATTCAGTTCCTTGCCGGTTTTTCAGATGGCAGCGACATAGTGCTCGGTACAGGCTGGTCGGGGGCCATAGGTCAGGTATCATTCAGGGGCGAAGCCTCATGGTTCGATCCATGGGAAGATTTTCCGGGCGATGAAAGCACCGTTCTGGTTACAACAGGATTTGACAGAGTCTTCAAGGATAACTCGGTTGCCCAGGTGCAGCTGATGTATTGCAACAGGCCTGTGGGGTTGTATGATTTCAACAGGTTATATTCAGGGAATCTCTCTGCCAGGGATCTGGCATTTTCAGAGTTTTCGGCCTTCGGGCAGTTCACCTGGGCCGCCTCACCCCTTCTGAACCTTACCCTTTCGGCAATGTGGCTTCCCGATCTTGACGGTTACTTTGCAGGTCCCTCGGCCGATTACTCGCTGGCTGAGAACCTCGATTTCTCGCTTATCTGGCAGCATTTCAACGCTGTAATGGGAGGGGAGAAGTCGAGGATCAACATGGGATTTCTAAGGATCAAATACAGTTTCTAAAAAAATTATACTTTTACCGCTTCATATATCTTACCTCACGATGGCACTTGTTCATGAACTGGAAAGAAGCGGTAACTGGCTGTTCAGGCGAAGGAGCTGGCTGCCCGTGGTTTTCATTGCCGCCGGAATAGCGGGACTGTATCTTACCAACCGGCAGGCTATCATCTTCAACCTGACACCCGAGCTTCTGTTCCTTGGTGTCAGTCTGCTTGGCGAAGCCGTCAGGATATACACTGTGGGACATGCAGCGAAAAACACTTCCGGGCGGAACACCACGGCAGGTCAGATAGCCGATGAGTTGAATACCACCGGAATCTATTCCCTTGTAAGGCACCCGCTGTACATCGGCAATTTCCTTATGTGGCTTGGCCCTGTTCTGTTTGTCAGGTCGCTGGTCTTTCTTATACTGTTCATTCTTGTATACTGGCTCTATTACGAAAGGATAATGTTTGCTGAAGAGCAGTTCCTGAGGAAAAAATTCGGGGAAGCCTATGATAAATACTCCGAAAAGGTTAGATCAGTGCTGCCCCGTCTCAGCGGTTTTGTGAAGCCTTCCCTCCCGTTCTCTGTGAAAAGCGTTCTGAAACGCGAGTACAACAGTTTCATAAATATCTTCCTGATCTTTATCCTGCTCGATCTGTTCAGGAACTACTTTCTGTCGGAAAGGATTTACCTTACCCCCATGTGGATATACATAGCAATTCCTGCAGGTATCATCTGGATAGTGATCAGGCTTGTCTACAAGCGTACCAGCCTTTTGAAAGAAGACGACAGGTAATTGTCTTAATCCCTGCTTCCACCCGTGAAGATCATTATGTAGTAAAGGAGCGTTGCAAGCGATCCGAGTGCGGCAACCACATAGGTGTATGCAGCCCATTTCAACGCATCCTGCGCCATTCCGTGATTCATGGATGAAGTTATTCCAGCAGAGGACAGCCACACGAGAGCTCGCCTGCTGGCGTTAATCTCTACCGGAAGTGTGACAAAGCTGAAGATGGTTGTGAAAGCAAAAAGGATAATTCCTGCAAGCAGGAGGCCGGGGAAGGTATTTACAAGGAGAATACCTGCAAGCAGGACCCACTGCACCCATTTTGATGCAAAACTGACAGGGGGCACCATTTTGGACCTGAATCCGAGCCATGCATAGGCTGTTGCATGCTGAACGGCGTGACCGGTCTCATGGGCTGCAACTGCCGCGGCAGCAATGCTTCGGCTGTTGTACACATCCTGGCTGAGGTTGATAGTCTTCTTTTCGGGATTGTAATGGTCGGTGAGGCTTCCCTGCACCGATACAACCTGTACGTCAAAGACACCATTGTCCCTAAGCATTTTTTCAGCAACGTCGCGCCCTGTCAGGCCTCCGTCGGTGGGTATCTTCGAATACTTTTTGAATTTCGATTTCAGGATGGAGCTGACGATCCAGCTGAGGATCATGAACGCAATGAAGATTATCCAGATATTCATATTTGCATGTGATGCTTCCATAGTTCTTAATTTTTCTTTTTTTCAGATATGATCAAAACTCATTCCAAATGCATTTTGGGCAGGTGAAGGAAGTCATTTTGTCATGTATGCAAAGATAACAAATCGATGTAGGTTTTGTTCTTCAAGTCGGACGGAAGACCGAAGACCGAAGACCGAAGCAGGTCGTGCGGTCATTCGGTCTTTCAATCCTGCAAGTCCTTCCAGTTTTTATCCTAAAGAGCAGATATTGACTCGCCGCATACCGCATACCGCACACCGCGTAACGCATCCTATTGTAAATTTTTCCTATCTTAGCATATCATAAATTGTGGTCATAACAGTCTGTCAAAACCTTTGCCGCGTGAAAAAAGGACTTCTCATACTGCTGTGTGTTCTGGCCTCGGGTTCCGTGTATCCGCAGGATAAGGATTCCGGCAGCGGATTCCTGGCGGGTGTTAATGGATTTGGGGGATGGAACCTTCCTGTCAGAATGACGGACAGATATATCACTGAGGAAACAAGTCCCTGGCATGGCAACCAGACCTGGTCGGCCGGGATCACTTTATCCTGGATGGTCGGCGGACAATACAGGATGGAAATTGCCCCCCGTTACTCATGGCACAGGACGGGTTTCGAATTGTCGCCCCCGATATATGATGAAAAAACCATCTATTCGGAGACCTTCGAACTGCTGTCCCTTCCCCTTTCCTTCAAAAGATACCTGGATGACTTTCTCTTTATAAGCGCCGGGACGATAGTGGATTTTACCTTTGGAGGTAAGCCGGAATGGGTTGATCCGCAATCGGGATTCGGCCTTTCACTTGCTGCAGGGAAGGAATTCCGGGTAAGGGATTTTGTTGTTGAGGTGTCGCCAGTTGCGGAACTACATTCGGTAGTCCCCTTCACCCATGAAGACAACCAGCAGAGGCTCTTCCTGGGTGCGCTGAGGATAGGTATAAGCTATAACTGGAAACGGAATGCAGAAGGCGAAAGCGTTAAGGAAGAGTTAAACAAACCAATTATCCCGGAGAGTCAGAAATGAAACAAGGATTAAGGATATTGATGATTGTAGTTGTCCCCTTGCTGTTCACAGGGTGTGAAAAATACAGTACCGTTGAGATAGAGGACGGAAATTTTCTCCAGGCGCTTATTGACAGGGGAGTTGATACCGACGGCGACGGAACAATTAGCTTCAGTGAAGCGGCCGATGTTAAGGAACTGAATGTCTATTATTGCGATATTTTTGATCTGTCGGGATTGGAATCGTTTGTCAATCTTGAAACATTGCGCTGCGGAGATAATGAGTTTACTGAAATTGATGTTTCCGGGAACACATTACTGAAATATCTCGATATCGAACATAACAAAGTATCAAAACTCGATCTTTCACGAAATGTCAACCTTGAAAGCCTGATTACGATGTATAATCCACTTACCTCGCTGGATCTTTCTGAAAATACCGCTCTCCGGTATCTGAACACCGAGTCAGTTCCCCTGAAAAATCTTGACATCTCAAGGAATATTATGCTGACAGTGGTCAACTGCTGGGGTAATGGCCTGACCTCGCTTGATATTTCAAAAAACACCGTCCTTGAACAGCTCAATTGCAATTCAAATCATCTGACTTCGCTCGATCTTTCAAATAATCCCGCGTTGGAAATACTACAGTGCGAATACAATGACCTGGAAACACTCGATCTTTCAGAGAATACTGTGCTGACAGGGTTATTATGCTCCGACAATGAACTGACCTCTCTCGACATCTCAGGATGTGACCAGCTGGAGTCACTGTACTGCGGATACAATAAGCTTTCCGTCCTGGATGTTTCAGACAAGCCCTTGCTGAAAAGGCTGGTATGTGAAAGGAATCAGATTGCATCGCTTGATCTTCAGTCTTCCGCTTTGCTGCAACAGCTGCTTTGTTCGGTCAATCGGCTTGAGAGCATCGATGTTTCGGGTTGTGAAGACCTCAGTCGATTGGAATGTTCCGACAATCTGCTTACCAGTCTGAATACATCGAACAATACTGAACTTTGGCAGCTCTATTGCGGTTATAATCAGATAACCACCCTGGATCTGACAAACAACTCAAAAATATACCAGCTAGCCATTGATCATATGCCGTCGCTGACGAAGGTGTGCGTCTGGGTAATGCCGTTCCCCCCGATATCGGTATACACTGATGGCAGCCCGAATTTCTATTTTACAAATGATTGCAGTAAATGAGTGACACATGTTAAGGGGATCAACATATATACATTGCTTTAAGAACAAGTCTTTTGTTTATATTTCGTTAATCATTCTGTTATCGATCCCGGCCTGTGAAAAGAATCCTGAAAAGGCCGGTCTGACCGACATCGACGGCAATGTCTATGACACCGTGGTTATCGGCACCCAGGTCTGGATGGCCGAAAACCTCCGAACCACACGACTGAATGACGGAAAGCAGATCCCTCTTGTCGAATCCGACACTGCCTGGGCGAATCTGGAGACTCCCGGTTACTGCTGGTACGGGGATTATGAAGCATTTTTCAGGCTGAACCATTACGGTGCCCTGTATAATTTTAATGCCGTCAGTACGGGAAAGCTTTGTCCCGAGGGCTGGCATGTTCCCGATACGGATGAGTGGTACACCCTGATCATGTATCTCGGAGATGAAATTGCAGGAGGAAAGATGAAGGAGACCGGCACCCGCGACTGGCTTCAGCCCAACACCGGGGCTACTAATGAATCGGGTTTCAACGCCTTGCCCGGAGGTTTCCGGAATGCATACTACAATGATTTCCAGCGCTTCAGGGTATCAGGTTATTTCTGGCATTCGAATCGCAGCGATGCGATGCGGGTAGAATACAATTCCACTGATGTGATCCATAGCACATTGCAGCAGAACGACGGGGCTTCGGTGAGATGTGTGAGGGACTGAATGCGTTAAGGCGTTAGG
>JAVEXG010000019.1:0-40517 GCA_034004115.1 Bacteroidales bacterium
GCACTTCAGGGATGCCGAGCTGAGCCAGGTTGAGGAGACTAAGGACAACACAGGATCAACATGACAAATTCATTACGATATATACTTTTGTTTTCGGTGCTTCTGCTGGCCGCCTCATGCGGAACAGAATGGCAGGATGCGGAGGAAACCGGTTCAAAGCCGGTTATTTTTCCCGACTATTGCGATGTTGTGATACCTGCGGGAATCGCCCCTCTTAATTTCAGGATCGAAGATGATTCAGACAGATCGCTTGCACTTATTGAAGGGACTTCAGAAACGCTGAAAATCAAGGGAAAGGGAGAAATCATTATCCCTGCTGCCGCATGGAAAAAGCTTCTAGACAACAGCCGTGGCGGCAGTCTTAAGGTGACAATATATTCTTCGGACAAAGGCGGTTGGAAGAAATACGAGCCCTTCTCAATTCATGTAAGCAACGATCCTGTTGATCCATGGATCGTATACAGGCTGATTGCCCCGGGTTATGAGACCTGGAGCGAGATGGGGATCTATCAGCGGGAGCTTTCTTCCTTTGAGCAGAGAACGATAATCGATAATCGTTTGCTTCCCGGAGCCTGCATGAATTGCCATTCATTCAAGGCCAACAGTCCCGGTAACATGATGTTCCACCTCAGGGGAAATGTGGGCGGCACCATGCTTGTGATGGACGGCGAGGCGGTGAAGCTTAACACAAAGACAAGCGAAACAATATCAAACTGTGTTTATCCTTACTGGCATCCATCGGAGGATTACATTGCCTGTTCGGTGAACAATATCCAGCAGGTTTTTCATTCGGTCAGCGATAAAAGGATAGAGGTGTTCGACTCAAAATCGGATATAGTCGTTTATGATATAAAAAACAACAGGCTGATATCCACCGCGAGGCTGATGACTGAAGAGAGCTTTGAGACTTTCCCGTGCTTTTCGCACGACGGCAATAAGTTGTTTTTTTGCAGCGCCGGGAAGGGAAAGCAGCCCGAGGAGTACGACAGGATAAAATATAGTCTGTGCAGCATTGATTTTGATCAGGAAACAGGCCGCTTCGGTGAAAAGATCGATACTCTGGTGAGTTCTGACCGTACAGGCAGAAGTGTTTCATTCCCGAGGATATCTCCTGATGGAACCTCACTTGTATTCACCCTTTCCGACTACGGTAATTTTTCGATATGGCACAGGGAAGCCGACCTTTACAGGCTCGATATGAAGACCGGAAATTATCATCCCGTTGATGCGGTTAACAGTCCTGAGACGGAGAGTTACCACTCGTGGTCAACCAACTCGCGATGGATGATCTTCAGCAGCCGCAGGGTTGACGGTTTGTATACCCGCCCCTTCATTGCCCACATGGATGAAGACGGAACTTTCAGCAAACCCTTCATGGTGCCTCAGAAAGATCCCGGTTTCTACGATTCATGTCTCAGATCGTTCAATATTCCTGAATTTGTAACCGGGAAGGTAGCTACCGACGGGCGGGCTATGCTGAAAATAATTGGTTCTCCGGCAAAAGATATTAATTTTGCGCTTCAAGATTGAATTTTATGGTGAAGGAATACAGGATATACACTCCTGCAGTGAAAGGAAGTGTTGAGAATGAATGGGAACAGTGCAGGAAGCAGATTTCAGCAGATATTTCGGAAGGCCTGAGGCCGGTGAAGCTGAATATTTTCATCAGCGTTCCTGACTATTCTTCTTATGCTGAGAAAAAACAATTCATTTCAAAATCGGTCATAGCCGGGTTCAGCGATCACTACCCTGCATTCAATGTTTCAATTCATCCCCCTGAAGAACCCTTTCGCGTGGCTGTCGAGGCCCTTTTCTCGGCCGGAAGCAGGTCGGGAATAACTACACGATTCCTTGGTGAATTCCCCTATGTCGTTATCGAATCGGATAATGGCAAGGAAGTCTGGTCAGCCGGACTTGGTCGGGATAAAGACCATGATGATACCAGGAAAGGTGCTGAGGCGGCTTTCGACATAATGGGAGAGATACTTGAAAGGGAAAATCTTACTTTCAACAATATAGTTCGGCAGTGGAATTTTATAGGGGATATTCTGGGGATGCGGAATGGATTTCAGAATTACCAGATATTCAATGAAGTAAGAACTGAATACTACAATAAATACAGAACAATACACGGATTCCCGGCAGCAACCGGTGTCGGTATGAAATATGGCGGTGTCTTTCTCGATTTCTGTGCAATCAAACCGGATGAAACGACCTTGATCAAGCCGGTCAGTAATCCGAGCCAGGTGAATGCGTATGAGTACGGTCAGGAGGTGCTTAAGGGACAGCCCCTTGGTATGAGCTCTGCAAAGAATCCTCCCCAGTTTGAAAGGGGACTCCTGGTAGTCAATAAACCTGTCAGCACTCTTTTCGTCTCGGGAACGGCGTCAATAATCGGTCAGGATACGATCGGCAGGGGCGATGTTGCCGAACAGACCATTGTAACAATTGAAAACATCAGGAAGGTTGCCGACAGGGTGCGTATCAGCACACTCACCGGAAAGGATGAGCCCGGCAGGTTCTCGCTCCTGCGTGTCTATATTAAGAGGCAGGAGGATTTCGGTGTGGTCACGGAGATCTGCAAAGAGCAGTTTAAAGGAGCGCCGATTGTGTTTATAGAAGCCGATATTTGCAGGGATGATCTGCTTACAGAGATTGAGGCAGAACTGTCGGTTTAAATTTTTAGGAAATCCTTCCGGTTATTCTTCTTAGTTCTCCGATATTCAACTATTTTTATTACTGATTTTTCCTGGCCAGCCAGGGAGAGTTCTCATTATATACCTGCACGATTGTCAAATATTATCCATATACCCATGAAAAGGCTATTACTGATAATTTCAGCGGCGGTTATTCTTTTCCCTTCGTGCTCTGAGACCACCTGGGAACAAACGGATAACGGGGTGGTAATGAGGTTTAAATCAGAAATTCCGGATGTTCCGGAACTGATAAGGATCGAGGTTCTTGACGAAGGCATAATCCACGTGACGGCCACTCCTCAGGAAGAATTTTCTGACGATTCAAGCCTTTGCGTTGTAGGTCCTCAGGCCGGGGTACCTTCGTTTACGGTCAGGGAAGACCCCGACACACTGGTGATAATTGCGCCGATGGTAACGGCAAAAGTGGCTCTCACAGACGGGCAGGTTACCTTTTCAGACGAAAACGGGCAGATTCTTCTGAAAGAAAAGCCGGGAGGCGGCAAATCATTCAAACGGATTACAATTGAGGGTACACAGGGCTACGCGATGGGCCAGGTATTCAGTTCACCCCCTAATGAGGCCTTTTACGGGCTTGGACAGCACCAATCGGATGAGTTCAACTACAAGGGACTGAACGAGGACCTGTACCAGTACAACACCAAGGTGTCAGTTCCCTTTATAGTATCCGGCAAAAATTACGGGCTGCTCTGGGATAATTATTCCCTGACTAAGTTCGGTGATCCGCGGGACTACTCGCAGCTTGACATGTTCACCCTGTATGATGATGATGGAAAGGCGGGAGGTCTGACTGCTTCTTATTATACTGACGGTGACACATCCAAAGTGTTTACCCGCAGGCCCGAATCGTCGGTCGGCTATGAAAATCTCGAAACTGTAAAGAATTTTCCGGAGGCATTTCCATTTAACAATTCCTTGATTACCTGGACCGGCGAGATAGAGCCTGCTGAAACGGGGACCTATCATTTTAAACTGTATTATGCCGGATACACGAAGCTTTATTTTGGAGATGAGCTTGTGGTGCCGGAAAGATGGAGGACCGCCTGGAATCCGAATACTTACAAGTTTTCGAGAAAACTGGAGCAGGGGCGCAAGTATCCTGTAAGGCTTGAATGGAAACCCGACGGCGGCATTTCATACATAGGACTTAAGGCTTTGAGTCCGCGCACTGCAGAAGAACAGGGAGACCTATCCCTTACTTCGGAGATGGGCGACCAGATAGATTATTATTTCATAAGGGGAGGCAACCTCGACGAAGTTATAAGCGGTTACAGGAAACTGACCGGCAAGGCTCAGATAATGCCCAGGTGGTCGATGGGCTACTGGCAGAGCCGCGAGAGATACAGGTCGGGAACTGAACTGCTGAATGTAGTTAAGGAATACAGGAAAAGGCATATCCCGATTGATAATATTGTCCTCGACTGGTCATACTGGCCCGTTGATGCCTGGGGCTCGCATGAGTTTGATCCGAAGTTCTTCCCCGATCCGAAGGGAATGGTGGATTCGGTTCATCTGATGAACGCCAGGATAATGATTTCGGTGTGGCCGAAATTCTATCACACCACCGATCATTACAAGGAGTTCGATAATAAGGGCTGGATGTACCGGCAGGCTGTGGCCGACAGTGTCAGGGACTGGATCGGCAAGGGATACATAGGTTCATTCTATGATCCTTACAGCGAGGGAGCCCGTAAACTATTCTGGGAACAGATGAAGGATCATCTGTATATCCATGGATTTGATGCCTGGTGGATGGATGCTTCGGAACCCGATATTCTTTCAAATGCAAGCATTGAGTACAGGAAGAAGCTTTCGACACCCACGGCACTCGGGCCTTCAACAAAGTATTTTAACACTTATGCCCTGATGAACGCGCAGGCTATTTATGAGGGGCAGAGGGAAGCCGACCCCGACAGGCGGGTCTTTCTCCTTACACGCAGCGGATTTGCCGGTCTGCAGAGATATTCCACAGCCACCTGGAGCGGTGATATCGGAACCAGATGGGAGGATATGAAGGCCCAGATACCGGCAGGTCTGAACTTTGCACTGTCGGGGATCCCTTATTGGACCTTTGACATCGGCGGATTCTGTGTTGAGAACCGTTACACCCGGGCTGCTGAAGGATCGGAAGATCTAAGGGAATGGAGGGAGCTTAACACGCGCTGGTTCCAGTTCGGTGCATTCTGTCCACTTTTCAGGAGCCACGGGCAGTTTCCGTACAGGGAGATATTCAATATATCGCCTGCCGGAACACCTGCATACCGCAGCATGGTTTACTACGACAGGCTGAGGTACCGGCTCATGCCCTACATTTACAGCCTGGCCGGGATGACCTGGTTCAACGATTACACGATTATGAGGGCCATGGTAATGGATTTCGGGAGCGAACCAGCGGTAAGGAGCATCGGCGACCAGTACATGTTCGGGCCGTCTATTCTTGTGGCCCCGGTTTATGAATACAAGGCCAGAACCAGGAAAGTGTATTTCCCTTCTGTTTGCGGATGGTATGATTTATACTCCGGGCAGTTCATCCCGGGAGGCAGGTATCTCGACGTGAATGCCCCCTATGAGCAGATCCCCCTTTTCATCAGGGAGGGATCGATAATTCCGTTCGGACCGGAAATCGAATACACATCCCAGAAACCGGCTGATCCCATAACCCTCTTTGTGTATACCGGCAGGAATGCTTCTTTCACTTTATATGAGGATGAGGGAGTCAACTACGGTTATGAGAGGGGGGAATTCAGTTCTATCCCCATGAACTATGATGAGACCTCGGGGGAGCTGACAATAGGAGAGCGCAAAGGTGAGTTCCCGGGCATGCCGGTTAAGAGGACATTCAATGTTGTGTGGGTGACAAGAACCAACAACCTGGAATTTGATCCGGATATTAAGCCTCACGCCACTGTATCATATGACGGAGCCCCGGTCGTAGTGAAGAATTCAGTCAGATAACCTTACTTAACCTTGATATGATGAAAAAAATATCATTTCTTTTTATTCTTGTCATTTCGCTTTGTTTCATGATCCCTCCGGCTGAAGCACAGGTTGCTTCACTGAGGGATTCCCTGGGCGGCGCTCCTGTCCCGCCTGAAATTGAAGATCCTGAGATCTTTGCGATAAACAGGGAACCGGCTCATGCAACTCTCATGCCCTATGCAAGTCTTCCGGAAGCCCTCGCTGCGGACAGGCATGAATCGGCATTCTGCAGGAGCCTGAACGGAATGTGGAAATTTCACTGGGTTTCGTGGCCCCAGGCACGCCCCGTTGATTTCTACAAGCCCGCTTTCGATGTCTCGGGCTGGAAGGAAATACCTGTTCCCTCGAACTGGCAGCTACTGGGTTACGGTACGCCGTACTACAGGAACCTGGGTTACACTTTCAAAAGGGATTTTCCGAAGGTTATGAGCACGCCGCCGAAGAACTTCACGGCTTACGAGGAAAGGAATCCGGTCGGCAGCTATCGAAGGGATTTTGATGTTCCTGCCGACTGGGATGGAAGACAGGTTTTCATTGCATTCGACGGAGTTGATGCCGGTTTCTTCCTGTGGGTAAACGGTCAGAAACTGGGTTACAGCGAGAACAGCCGCAATGTTGCTGAATTTGATATAACAAAATACATAAATCCCGGCAGGAATATGGTTGCCGTTGAGGTTTACAGGTATACAACCGGAAGCTATATTGAGGACCAGGATATGTGGAGACTGAGCGGAATATTCAGGAACGTGACAATCTGGAGCGCTCCGGTGACGCATATCCGCGACTTTTTCATCAGGACTGAACTGGATGACAATTACATAAATGCCACACTTGATGTTGTTGCAAAAGTTAAAAATTACGGCAGTAAACCGGCCAAAGCCTCCAAACTTTTTGTAACCGTTTATGACGGAGAGAAAGAAGTGGCATCATATTCGGCAATTGACGGGGTGCCTGCCCTGAAACCCGGAGAGGAGGTCCCCGTAAGACTTTCATTTCCTGTGGCTAATCCTGTTAAATGGACAGCAGAGACTCCTAAGCTTTATACAACGGTGCTTACCCTTAAGCGGGGCAAGAAAGTAATTGAGACACTTTCTGCCAGAACTGGTTTCAGGGAGGTTGAGATAAAAGGAAGGACCTTCCTTGCGAACGGTGTGCCTATCAAGCTTAAGGGAGTCAACCGTCACGAGAACTGGCCCGATGTAGGTCATGCCGTGACCAAAGAGCAGATGATCCGCGACCTTGAACTCATTAAGCAGGGCAACTGCAACCACGTCAGGACCAGCCATTATTCCGACGACCCGCTATGGTACGAACTGTGCGATGAATGGGGTGTATGGCTTGTTGCCGAGGCCAATGTCGAGTGTCACGGGAACATGGGAAGGTTTGATGAGGAGCCGAGGATAAAGGCTGCGATAATCGACAGGAATGCAGCCAATACGGAAAATTTCAAAAACCATCCGTCAATAATCATCTGGTCGCTCGGGAATGAGAACGGCAGGGGAGGAACTAACTTCAGGGCTGCTTTGGCAGCTGTGAAGGAGATTGACAGGACCAGGCCGGTTCATTATGAAGGATTCGGAATTGGAAGGGCCAATCCCGCCGACCTCGACAGCCGCATGTACACAAATGTCCCGCAGGTTGAAGCTATTGCTCTGTCCGACACTGCCTATACAAAGCCGTTTTACATGTGCGAATATGCCCATGCGATGTTCAATTCGATGGGAGCAATAGGCGAATACAATGATGTGTTCGACAAATACGAATCGCTGCTTGGCGGCGCCATCTGGGAGTGGCAGGACCAGGGAATCTGGAACAGGCGCGATCCAGACCGGGTTATCCTGGCATATGGAGGAGGATTCGGGGAATTTCCTAACGATAAATACTTTATTCACAAGGGAGTTGTTGCCTCAGACCGCTCATTGAAACCCCATTATCCCGAAATGAAGAAGGCTTATCAGTGGATTGGGATTTCTGAGGCTGACCTGGCAAAGGGAACAGTAAATATTAAAAACAAATATCATTTTATAAGTATAAAGAATTTTGATGCATCATGGACACTCTCTGAAAACGGTACCGTAATTGGTTCAGGCGTGATTGCATCACCCGACCTGATGCCTGGGATGGAAACGGTTGTCAGGATACCGTATGAAGTTTCTTCTCCCAAACCGGGTACTGAATATTTTCTTCGTATCTCATTTAAACTTGCCAACGATGAAATATGGGCAGACAAGGGCTATGAGGTTGCATCCCACCAGTTTTTGCTTCCTGTGAAATCGCCTGTGGCTGCCGCCGTTCGGCCTGCCGGTCAGCTTTCAATTACTGAGGAAGCAAAGGAGATCACTCTCAGGGGAGATGGCTTTTCGCTTGTATTTGACAAGGAATCGGGCACTTTCTCCAGGATGGAAAGGAACGGGGCAAATATCCTGCTTTCCGGCGGAGGTCCCAGGCTTCATCTCTGGAGGGCTGCACACCGCAACGACGATATGTATGCCGACAGGGCATGGACAAACACTGGGATCAAGGAACTTACCTGGACAGTTAAGGAAATCACCACTGCCCGGCCTTCACCTTCTGAAGCCGCTATTTCAGTTAAGCTTGCCGGAGAGGGTAAGAACGGATTCTCGGTAAGTCATGATGTGGTTTACACGATCTCAGGGAGTGGAGTTATAACAGCCGAAAACAGCGTCAGCTCGAATAATCCGAACATTGTTGCGGGAAGGATAGGGGTGAGGATGTTCATCGACAAAGAGTATGACCAGGTTGAGTATTTCGGACGCGGCCCTATGGAAAACTATTCCGACAGGAAACGCGGATTTGACGTCGGGGTATATAAAGCAACCGTAAGGGAGCTTATGACTCCCTATGAGAAGCCAATGGATGCAGGCAATCATGAGGACGTCCGCTGGGTGAAAGTTATGAATACGGCCGGCAAAGGCATAAAGGCAGAAAGCACTTCATCTCTGCTTCAGTTCACAGCCCTGCCTTTCAGCGATGAACAGATGGACAAGGTTGAATACAGGACCGACCTGCCTGAAAGCGATGCAACGGTGTTCTGCATCAGTCACCTGACACTGGGCGTTGGTACTGCGGGATGCGGTCCGCGGCCCCAGGCTCAGTACATGGTTTATCTGGCTCCGGTGGCATTTTCATACAAGATTAACCTTATGGATTAATAGCTTAATAAGAACTAAATGGAAAATCAGAGTTTCAAAATTTCAAAAATAAAAGGATGAAGAAGGTTTTATTGGTATCGGTGCTCATTTTTTTGATGGGATTCAACGCATCATTTTCACAGATTGATAAAGGATATGACAATTTCGAGGTGTCGGTTTATGCACGTTCCTATGAGGTAAGGCAGATGGACGACCTGAAGTGGCTTGAGCCGATCTGGGATATGATTTCAAATCAGGTTCATGTCGACAAGATATATCTCGAGACACACCGTGATATGGTAATTGTTGATGAGAAGACGCTTGAGAAGGTTAAGAAGTTCTTTAACAGCCGCGGAGTGAAAACAGCAGGCGGCATTACATTGACCGTGAGTGAGATGAACAGGTTTGAGACCTACTGCTATTCCAATCCGGAACATCGCAGGAAGGTGAAGGAGATAATTGAGCTCACAGCAAGGCATTTTGACGAGATCATCCTAGATGATTTCTTCTTTACCGACTGCAAGTGCGAACTGTGCATAAGGGACAAGGGTGAAATGAGCTGGACCGATTTCAGGCTGAAACAGATGACGGAGGCAGCGCAGAACCTTATCATTGGCCCTGCAAAGGCTGTTAATCCAAAGGTTAAGGTGGTTGTGAAATATCCCAACTGGTATGAGCATTTTCAGGGTCTGGGATTCAATCTCGAAACCGAACCTCCACTCTTTGACGGGATATATACGGGTACCGAGACCAGGAATGCAAATGCTCCGGGACAGCATCTTCAGCCCTACCTTGGATACCAGATATTCAGGTATTTTGAGAACATCAAGCCCGGAGGAAACGGGGGAGGATGGGTTGATACCGGAGGCATGACCTTTATGGACAGGTATGCCGAGCAGTTATGGCTTACACTGTTTGCAAAGGCTCCCGAGATAACACTTTTCGATTTCAGGCAGATGCAAAGGACCTTAAGACCGGCCGACCGGGCACCATGGCAGGATCAGAAGCCGGTTTTTGATTACGACGAGATGATAAAGCCCTACACTCTCAGCAACGGGAAACAGATTACCCCTACAACTGTTGCTAGGGCTGCAGGTTATACCTTCGACAAGGTCGATGGATTCCTTGGGAAACTTGGAAAACCTTTGGGCATACAGGGTTACAGGCCCTACCATTCGACCGGTGAGGATTTTCTTCATAACTATCTGGGTATGATTGGACTTCCTATGGATCTGAAACCGGAGTTTCCGGATGATCCGAAAATGATCCTGCTTACAGAATCGGCAAAATTTGATCCGGATATTGTTAAGAAGATCAAGTCAAGACTCATGGCAGGCAAGGATGTTACAATCACTTCGGGGCTTCTCAGGGCGCTCAGTGGTAAAGGCATCGAGGATATAATTGAACTGGAATACACCGACAGGAAAGCACTGGTTACCGATTTCTCTGCCGGCATGTTCGGATCGGCCAACAAGGCCTCCAAAGAAATACTGATTCCGCAGATTATGTATCTTACAAATGATTCATGGACTGATGTCGAGGCTCTTGGCGGACCGGTCGGATGGCCTTTGCTTCATCAGGGAAGGTATGGTAAGGCCTCGCTTTTTGTCCTTACAATTCCCGATTCATTCGGAGATCTTTATGCGCTTCCTGAAGGAGTTTTGAACAGGATAAGGGATGTCCTGAGCCCCGATCTGAAATTCCGCATTGAAGGACCATCGATGGTTAGCTTGTTTGTTTACGACAATAACACATTGATTGTGGAATCATTTCTGGACGAGGAGACAAAAGTAAAAGTGATTGCAGGCTCAGGAATAACCAAAATGACTGACATTGTATCGGGAGCGGTTATAGCTTCAGGGTCAAAGGCATCCAGCATGGTCTGGGGTCGTGAAAGGTCTGAGGGAACATCATTTGATATAACTGTCAAGCCTCACAGTTTCGTGGTACTTAAAGCCGAATAAACCTCAAAACATATAATGAAATGAGAACCAGGATCTTTTTACTGTTATTCATAGTATTGTCAGCAGCCTGCAGCAGGGATCGGCAGGCGCTGGAGCTGCCTTCGATAATAGGCGACAATATGCTTCTTCAGCAGAATGCCGACATAAAATTATGGGGAAAGGCCGGACCGGGCGAAACGGTCGTGGTGTCGGCAGGCTGGCAGGCTGAAGGCAGTGCAGTCGCCGGTGACGACGGGAAATGGATTGTCCGGCTTAAAACTCCGGCAGCAGGCGGACCATACGACATTACTTTTACCGGAAAGAAGAGTGCCATTACAATCACCAATGTGCTTATAGGTGAGGTGTGGGTTTGCTCGGGTCAGTCGAATATGGAAATGCCCCTTGCAGGATGGCCTCCGAGGGACACCGTGATGCATTCTGCATCCACTATTGCATCGGCCTCATACCCTGAAATCAGGCTTTTCACAGTTGCAAGGAAAGTCTCGGGAGAACCTCTTGAGGATTGCACCGGGAAATGGGAAGTATGTTCTCCCTCGACCGTTAGCCCGTTCAGTGCAGCCGGGTATTTCTTCGGAAGGAAGCTTCATGAAGACCTGAAGGTGCCGGTAGGGCTTATTGCCAGTTCATGGGGAGGGACGCCTGCCGAAGCATGGATATCAGCCGGCAGTCTTGAAGAAGCAGGTGAGTTCACTGAAGAGATCAGAGGCATCAGGGAATCGATACCGCTTCTTCAGGAGTACCAGAAGTGGCTCGAAAGTCACCGGCAGGTCGTGGCTGATGCTCCGGGTGAGGAACAGTGGAAAAACCTCGACTTCAATGACGGGAAGGTACCGCTGCCTGATTTCGATGATTCAGGCTGGGAGATGATGAATCTGCCCGCCATGTTTGAGATGGTGACAGGCGATTTCGACGGGGCTGTCTGGTTCCGCAAAACCGTTGAACTGCCCGGGGAGATGGCAGGCAGTGATCTGTCGCTCCTGCTTGGCCCCATTGATGATATGGACAGGACATATTTCAACGGCGAGCTTGTCGGTTCCACCGAAGTATCGGGATTTTACCAGGTACCAAGGGAGTACAGCGTGCCGGGCCGCCTTGTAAATGAAGGAGTAAATACAATTGCGGTAAGGGTGATTGATAACCAGGGAGGCGGAGGAATCTGGGGTATGCCCGGCGTGATGAAAATTGCAGTCAGCGATAATTCAGTCCCTTCAGTCAGTCTCGACGGTGAATGGAAATTTCAGCCAGTAGCCGAACTTTCAGGAAATAAATTCTTTGTGTTCAATCTTTCGGGAAATGAATATCTTGAAGCAGAACGCCCAAAAGCAATCGGTTCATCAACCCCAACCTCTTTATTCAACGGCATGATAAGTCCCCTTCTGAATTATTCGGTTAAGGGAGCTATCTGGTACCAGGGCGAGTCGAATGTCGGGAGGCATGTCCAGTATTCGAAGATATTCCCGCTTATGATAGAGAACTGGAGAGAGGCATGGGGGATTAAGGATTTCCCATTCTACTTCGTTCAGATCGCTCCGTATGTTTATGGCGGTGTTGATTCAACCGAGTCGGCTTTTCTCCGTGAATCGCAGGAGGCTGCGCTGAAACTTCAAAAAACCGGGATGGTTGTAACGCTCGACATTGCAACAGTGATGAATATTCATCCCCCGTTCAAGAAGGAAGTCGGGGAGAGGCTTGCAAATCTTGCCCTGGCGAACGATTTCGGGAAGGATGTTGTAAGTCAGGGTCCTGTTTTTAATTCCATGAAAGTTGAGGGAAGGACTGTCAGGGTATTGTTTGACAATACCGGCGGAGGTCTCACGACCGGAGAAGGCATACTATCGGAATTTGAAATTGCCGGAAACGACGGTAAATACAAAAAAGCAGATGCCAGGATTTCAGGGGATGAAGTGTTGCTTGCATCATCGCTTGTCAGGGAACCGGTTTCGGTAAGGTATTGCTGGCGTAACGGAGCTGCGGCTTCATTATTCGGAAAATCGGGACTTCCGGCAAATCAGTTCCGTTCAGGTGATTGAAATTGAATTCAAATTGATTATTTTTAAAATCTAAAAGAAACTAATTCTAATTATGATGAAACGGAATTTATTGTTCGCGACCGCTATGGTTGCATCCCTGGTGCTTTTTACTGATTGCAGCAGTTCGTCACAGAATGTTCGACAGGAATTATTTGGAAAACATGAAGGGAAGGATGTATTTCTGCTCACTCTTACGAATAAAAGCGGAAACGTAATAAAATTAACAAATTACGGAGCCAAAATAAACTGGATAGAAGTTCCCGACCGGAAGGGTGCAAAGGAAAACATAACATTCGGTTACGACACCTTTGAGGCAACACTCGCTGGTGATATGTCTTTCGGATCGACTGTCGGAAGGTATGCCAACAGGATAGCAGGCGGAAAATTCACTCTCGACGGTGTTGAATACACCCTGCCGCAGAATAATGGTCCCAATACTCTTCACGGAGGTCCGAAGGGATGGCACAGCGTGGTCTGGAGTACCGAGATTGTAAAGGGAAGTGAGTTTCCTGCAGTAAAGTTCACCTACAGGAGTCCTGATATGGAAATGGGATTTCCGGGCAATGTTGATGCTGAAGTAACCTATACCTGGACCGACAATAATGAAATAATCATGGATTATCTGGCCACAACCGACAAAAAGACTGTCGTTAACCTGACAAACCATGCATATTTCAATCTTCACGGTGCAGGAGTGGATGACATCAACGATCACATACTGACAATCAGGGCTTCAGCCTTCACACCGGTCGATTCATTCATGATACCGACCGGAGAGATACGCCCGGTTGCAGGTACTCCATTTGATTTCACCAAGCCTTATATGATAGAATCGAGACTTGAGGAGCCGTATGATCAGCTCATTCTCGGTAAAGGTTATGATCACAATTATGTTCTCGATAACATTGAGGAGATTGATGCAATGGTCTACGAGTCTCTTTCAGGCAGAGTGCTGGAGGTGATTACCGACCAGCCTGGTCTTCAGTTCTATGGGGGCAACTTCCTGGATGCAACTCAGACCGGACATGGAGGAGTGGTTTATGATTACAGGAGGGGATTTTGCCTTGAATCAGGGCACTTTCCTGACAGCCCCAATCATCCTGAGTTCCCTTCCACGGTTCTGAATCCGGGAGAGACCTATAAGACCAGGACCATCTACAGATTCTCGGTTCTGTAAAGGATACAACTCACTAAACCTGAATAATATGACAACACGACGTACTTTTCTGAAGAACAGCGCCATTGCGGCCGCGGGCCTGACTATTGCCCCTGTACTACATGGCTCAGGCTTACAAGTTCCGCCGAGTGACAAGATAAAAATCGGTCTTATAGGATGCAACGGACAGGGTTGGAGCAATCTGAGCGCCTTCCTGAATAATCCACAGACTGAATGCGTAGCATTATGTGATATTGACGATTCCGTGCTCCAAAGGAGGGCCGGGGATGTTCTGAAGCTCAGGGGAGCCAAGCCTGCCGGTCTGTACAAGGACTGGAGAAGGGTGATAGACAACAAGGATGTCGACCTGGTTATTGTTGGCACACCCGATCACTGGCATTGCATCCAGATGGTTGCTGCATGTGAGGCAGGAAAGGATGTGTATGTTGAAAAACCGATAGGCCGGACCATTGAGGAATGCAACCTGATGGTAAAAGCTGCTCAAAAGTACAAGAGTGTTGTTCAGGTCGGTCAGTGGCAGAGAAGCGATCCTCATTGGCAGGAGGCAGTTAATTTCGTCAACTCAGGAAATCTTGGGAAGATAAGGCTTGTAAGAGTGTTTTCCTACCAGGGATGGTGTCCTTCCATTCCGGTTCTGGCTGATGAACCCGTACCTGCAGGCGTTGACTATAACATGTGGCTCGGTCCTGCACCGTCGAGACCATTTAACAGGAACCGCTTCCACTTCACCTTCAGATGGTTCTGGGATTATGCAGGCGGACTCATGACCGACTGGGGCGTCCATCTTCTCGATTATGCCCTTTTTGCGATGAATGTAACGGCGCCTAAATCAATAATGGCCATGGGTGGCAAATTCGGATATCCCGATGATGCATGTGAAACACCCGACAGCCTTCAGACAATTTATGAGTTCGACGGTTTCAATGTTCTGTGGGATCATGCAATTGGAATTGATGACGGTGCATACGGAAGAAATCACGGGCTTGGATTTGTCGGAGAGAACGGGACCCTCGTTGTCGACAGGTCGGGATGGGAAGTGATCCCCGAAAAGGTGAACGGTATATTGAGGATGGAAGCAGTTGGTCTGAAAAGAGGCACAGGAGCCGGACTGGAAAATCACGTAAAGAACCATCTCGAGTGTATTGCAAGCCGGAATCCGAAGACGAATGCCAGCATTGAGATCGGTGCTCACATAGCTAAATTCTCCGCACTGGGCAACATAGCCTATCGTACGGGTAAAAAGCTTGTGTGGGATGGTACCAGGTTCACAAACGATGTTGAGGCGAACGACTATCTGGTTCCGTCTTACAGGGATCCGTGGAAATTGCCGACGGTGTAGGCAGGCCGCAGCGGCTTTAGCCGGCGATATGATGAAATTACAATATAGCTCATAGACTAATGAATCTGAAAGTATTAAAACTTACAGGCTGGCTTGCCTTTGCCCTGCTGTTTTCTTCCTGCGGCTCTGCGTCGCAGCCGAAAGAGTTTCTTGCACTGCATCCTGATAACCCCCGTTATTTCCTGTTCAGGGGGGAACCAACCCTGCTGATCGGATCCACCGAGCATTACGGCGCGTTGATTAACCTTGATTTTGACTACATTAAATACTTCGATGTGCTTGCAGCATGCGGGTTGAATATAACCCGCACATTTACGGGTATTTATGTGGAGCCAAAGGGGGCATTCGGAATACGCTCCAATACTCTTGCCCCCGATTCCGGAAGGTTCATCTGTCCATGGGCCCGGAGTTCAGAACCGGGTTATGCCGTGGGAGGCAATAAGTTTGATCTTGAAAGCTGGGATAGCGGATATTTCGAAAGACTCAGGGATTTTGTAGCGGAGGCCGGCAGCAGGGGAATTGTGGTTGAACTCGACCTGTTTTCCAATTTTTATGATACTGTTCAGTGGAAGTTATCTCCATTGTACTATTCCAACAACATAAACGGCATAATTAAGGTAAAGGATCAGAAGGAGGTTCTTTCATTGAAGCATCCTGAATTGCTTGAGATTCAGGAAAAGATGGTCAGGAAGATAGTGACGGAGCTCAGCGGATTTGATAATCTCTATTATGAGATCTGCAATGAGCCCTATTTCGGTGATACCACGGCACTGAGGCAGTGGGAGGATCACATGACGCGGGTAGTTGTTGAAGCAGAGAAGGAAATGGATCCAAAACATCTTATTTCCAATAATGTGGCAAATCTGAAAAAGAAGGTTTCCAGCCCCAGGGAAGGAGTATCAGTTTATAATTTTCATTATGCTGCTCCTCCGGTTACAGTAGCCATGAATTATCACCTGAACATGCCACTGGGTGACAATGAAACCGGATTTGACGGAACACTGGACGAAGTTTACCGGAAGGAAGCGTGGAATTTCATTCTGGCAGGAGGAGCCTTGTTCAACCACCTCGATTACTCATTTACTGCAGAAACAGAGGATGGCAGCTTTGAGATTCAGGAAGGCCAGCCAGGGGGAGGAGGCAAAGCCCTGCGTAATCAGTTCGGAATACTTGCCGGATTCATGAAACAGGTTGATTTTATCAATATGAAGCCGCTCCCTGAAGGAAATGTGAGGGTAATCGGACAGGAAAACGTTTCCTTTCGGGGACTTGCGGATGACCGACGGACCATTGTGATTTATTTCGACGGTAATGAAACACCCGGAACCAGCGCCCTGGTTGAGATAAATCTACCTGCCGGCACGTACCGGACCACATGGGTGAATACAACTACAGGAGGGGAGACGGAACGTACAATTGCCGGTCATCAGGGCGGATGGGTGATGCTGAACACACCCTTATATTTAGCCGATATCGTGCTGAGGATTGTGAAGACAGACTGAAGGTTGAGAAGTTCTTTTTTTCAATATTTAAAATAATCTATCATGAAGAAAGTAGTTCAGGGTTTACTTGCAATTGTCCTGATGGGGCTTATCTCTCCTGTTGAAGCTCAACAGGGAACAAATGCCTTCCCATTCAGGGATCCCTCGCTCAGTGAGGAACAGCGGGTCAGCGATCTTGTTTCACGGCTTACCCTTAAGGAAAAAGCTGATCAGCTTCTTTATACGGCACCGGCAATTCCACGGCTTGGTATCCCGTCGTACAACTGGTGGAACGAGGCCCTGCATGGTGTTGCACGTGCCGGATTTGCTACTGTTTTTCCGCAGTCAATAACAATTGCCAACTCATGGGATGAAGGACTTATGTTTAACGTGGCCAATGCAATTTCCGATGAGGCCAGGGCCAAATACCACGAGTTCCAGCGGAGGGGCAAAACTGGTATTTACCAGGGACTCACTTTCTGGTCGCCAAATATAAATATCTTCAGGGATCCGCGATGGGGAAGAGGCCATGAGACCTACGGTGAAGATCCCTTTCTTACTGCCCGGATGGGCTATCAGTTTGTAAGGGGGCTGCAGGGAGACGATCCCAGATATCTGAAGACTGTGGCAACGGCAAAGCATTATGCGGTGCATTCAGGTCCCGAATCACTCCGTCACGAGTTTAATGCAAAAGTGAGCGAAGTAGATCTGAGGGAGACCTATCTGCCTGCTTTCAGGACTTTGGTTGTTGACGGAGGCGCATATTCGGTTATGGGAGCTTACAACATGTTCCGTGATCATCCATGCTGCGCAAATCCTATTCTTTACGGAATACTGAGGAATGAATGGGGTTTTAAGGGATATATAGTTTCAGACTGCTGGGCCATATCCGATTTTTACAAGTTCACCAAGTATGCCAGCGATCCTGCCGAGGCAGCCGCACAGGCAGTAAAAGCCGGTACCGACCTCGAGTGCGGTTATGATTACAAAAATCTGGTGGCAGCCGTTGAGAGAGGACTCATTACAGAAGATGAAATTACACTTGCAGCAAAGAGAGTCATGACAGCCCGGTTTAAGCTTGGTATGTTCGATCCCGACGACATGGTACCTTATGCAAGCATACCCTTCTTTGCAAACTGCTCTGATTATAACAATACTCTTGCCCGCAAGGCAGCCAGCGAATCCATTGTGCTTCTTAAGAACTCAGACAACGTTCTTCCGCTTGCAAAATCGGTGAAAACAATTGCGGTGATAGGTCCCAATGCAGACAATTTTGAAGCGCTCATTGGCAATTATAACGGGATCCCCAAAGATCCGGTCACAATACTTAAGGGTATTAAGAACAAGGTTAAACCCGAAACCGAAGTTTTGTATGCAGAGGGAAGTGATCTTGCCGAAGGCATACACAATCTGACAGTCATTCCTTCAAGATATCTCCAGGCCCCCGACGGCAAACAGGGGGCTATGGGCGAATACTTCAACAACAGGGAGATGAAGGGAGAACCGGTATTTACACGCAGGGACGACCAGATCAATTTTTACTGGGAACACTCTTCCCCTTCGGCTGATCTGCCGGATGATGATTTCGGGGTTAAGTGGACAACTTACCTTGTTCCTCCCGAAAGCGGATCGTACGCTATAGGAAGCTGGGGATCATCAGGCTATGAAGTGTTATTTGAAGGAAAACAGGTTCTTGCAGAAAGGAATGAACACCACGCTTTCCATAAGGAGTTCCAGGTTGAACTGCAGGCCGGTCAGAAATACAAGATAGAGGTGCTCTACAAGAATTACGCCGGCGATGCCGACATGAAACTCCTGTGGAGCCAGCCCCGGAAAGACATGCTTCAGAAGGCTGTTGCAACTGCAGGTCAGGCCGATGCGATTGTCCTGGTACTTGGTCTCTCACAAAGGCTTGAGGGTGAGGAAATGCCTATCAGGATCGAAGGATTCAGCGGCGGTGACAGGACTGACATCCAGCTTCCTGCAGCCCAGGAAAAACTGCTCGATGCAATGGTGGCCACAGGCAAACCTGTAATCGTGGTACTTACAAGCGGAGGTGCGATAGCAATAAACAGGGCTCAGGAAAAAGCTGCTGCAATACTGCTTGCAGGTTATGGAGGACAGCAGGCAGGCAATGCAGTTGCCGATGTAATCTTCGGAGATTATAATCCGGCCGGCCGCCTGCCTGTAACATATTACAGATCAATCGATCAGATCCCCGAGTTTGAGAACTATGACATGGCAGGAAAGACCTACAGGTATTTCACGAAAGAGCCATTGTATCCTTTCGGCTATGGTCTGAGCTACACCACTTTCAGTTACAGCGATCTGTCGCTTGCTGAAAAGGCTGTTGCGGGAGAGAAAATAACAGTCAAAGTGAAGGTTACCAACACCGGCAAGGTTGAAGGCGACGAGGTCGTACAGCTCTATCTTACCGATGAAAAGGCAACAACTCCCAGACCGGTAAGGCAGCTCGAGGGATTCTCCAGAATAAGTCTTAAGCCCGGTGAAAGCAAGGTTGTTGAATTCAGTCTCGAACCCCGTCAGTTTTCAATCATAAACAAGAAGGACAAGAGAGTGATTGAACCCGGATACTTTTCGATTTCTGTCGGTGGAAAACAACCAGGATTCAGCGGCTACCTCGATCCTCAGTTCACGAATATCGTCAGCGGAAGGATAAGGCTCACCGGAAAAGAAGTTCCATTTGCAAATTAGTAACGGGAAAGTCATTTCTGCTTACAAGATACAGTGAGCGCGGGGAAAATATTTAATTTGTTTGGTTACTTTTGCTTTCGTGTTACAAACTGATAGATGCAGGCAGAAAATAACCTTCTGAAAAAGCGGGTAAATCTTTTCGACGGGATCTCAATTGTAGCCGGAGCCATGATTGGTTCCGGCATATTCATAACGAGTGCAGATATTGCCAGGAGTGTCGGATCACCCGGCTGGCTGATGGTTGTCTGGCTTATAACCGGTATCATAACAGTAATCGGAGCAATAAGTTACGGTGAGCTTGCATCGATGATGCCCGATGTGGGCGGACAGTATGTTTACCTTCGCGAGGCATACAATCCCCTGATTGGTTTTCTTTTCGGCTGGACGACCTTTCTTGTTATCCAGTGCGGCTCAATAGCGGCCGTGGCAGTTGCTTTTGCCAAATTCAGCGGTGTGCTGTTCCCGTGGATCTCTGACAGGAACATCCTGTTCGAGGCAGGTTTCCTGAAGATCAGCACCACAATGGTGGTTGCCATTTCAATGATTGCCTTCCTTACCTGGCTTAATACCCGGGGAATAGTGACAGGAAAAATTGTTGTTAATATTTTCACATCAACCAAGGTCCTCGCCCTGTTTGGTTTCATCGTGATCGGATTTTTTGCTATAAGGGGACATGAATCATGGGAGATAAACAAAGCAGTGTTCTGGGAAGCCGGGAAGATAGGAGCAGACAACAAGGTTATCCCGCTTTCGGGCTTTGTCCTGGTGACCGCTGTGGCTACTGCTCTTGTGGGATCCTTGTTTTCGTCCGATGCGTGGTATAATGTAACCTATATTTCGGGTGAGGTTATAAATCCCAAAAGAACCGTTCCCCTCAGTCTTATATTCGGAACCTTAATAGTCTCAGTGATATATCTTTTTATCAACTGGGTCTATATACGGATACTTCCACTTTCCGGTAGTTCCGAGGGTACCGATGTTCTGGCCAGGGGTATCCAGTTTGCGACCGACGACAGGGTTGCTACATCCGCCATGAGCGTTGTATTCGGAGACTATGCAGCCATCATTATGGCAATATTTGTAATGATAAGCACATTCGGCTGTAACCATGGACTGATACTTGCAGGACCAAGGGTTTACTATGCAATGGCTATGGACGGTCTTTTCTTTAAGCGAGTTGCAAGGATCAACAGCAAGGGAGTTCCGGGATTCGCCATTGCAATCCAGGGGATATGGGCGATATTGCTTTGTCTTTCAGGAACCTACAGCGACCTGCTCGACTATGTTATTTTTGCCGTGCTTCTGTTTTTTGCCCTTACAATTTTCACCCTCTACATACTCCGCGTTAAAAAGCCCGACGTTCCCCGTCCCTATAAAGCCTGGGGATACCCGGTGATACCTGCATTGTACATCCTTACCACGACTTTTATCATGGTGATACTGTTGATTTACAAGCCGAATTACACATTCCCCGGTCTGGTGATTGTGTTGCTGGGCATTCCGGTGTATTATTTATGGAGAAGATTTTCCTGATCCGATGTTTCCCGCGGAATTCATAAAAAGGATCTCAGGTCAGGAATATCTTGACGGAGAAGGTCTTATAAGGGCGCTTCAGGAGCCGTCTCCGGTGAGTGTAAGGATCAATTCATTGAAGTGGAATCTTAAGCCTGAAAAGGCAGAACCGGTTCCCTGGTGCAGTTCGGGTTACTATTTAGCATCGAGGCCTTCCTTCACTCTCGATCCGCTCTTTCACGCGGGATGCTATTATCCCCAGGAGGCATCCGGCATGTTTGTGGAACACGTTGTTAAAAAGGTGGCCAATACATCCGGATATCTGAAAGTTCTGGATCTCTGCGGGGCGCCGGGAGGAAAAAGCACCCATCTTTCATCCCTGATCGGACCTGAGAGTCTTCTGGTTTCGAATGAGGTAATCAGGCAGCGGTCGGACATCCTTGCTGAGAACATCACCAGATGGGGGACAGCCAATACAATTGTCACCAGGAACGATCCATCGGTATTCAGCCGTCTGCCGGGTTTTTTCGACCTGATGCTTGTCGATGCCCCATGTTCCGGCGAAGGGATGTTCAGGGACAGCATTGCAGTGAATGAATGGTCGGTTGGCAATACCATGCTTTGTGCAGAAAGACAAAGGAGAATCCTGGCTGATGTATGGCCGGCACTTCGGCCGGGGGGCATACTTATTTACAGCACTTGCACTTTCAATCCCGGAGAAAATGAGGAAAATGTATTATGGCTTGCCGGAAATGAAGAGGCAGAATCCGTGATTCTCGACATCTCTGGATTTGAAGGGATTACTGAAATATCGAAAGGGAATATAACCGGCTACGGGTTTCATCCCGGAAAGATAAGGGGTGAGGGCTTATTCGTTTCAGTCATAAGGAAAACAGGAGGAGCCGGAGGGAGGGCCCTATCCGTCAGAAAACCAAAGGGAAGCGAAATTTCCGGGCCCGATCGTGAGGTCGCAGAACGCTGGACCTCCTTCAATAAAGAAAATCTTGTCAGAAAAGGAGAAGATATTTATTATCTTCCGGGCAAACCGGCGGACTTTATGGCACTCGACACCTGCCTTACGGTAATTATGCCCGGGACAAAAATAGGTTCGGCTAAGAGAAACGGATACATTCCGGCCCATGAACTTTCGTTGTCAGTGGGTATGAAGGCAGGAGCATTTCCGGTTGCAGATCTTAACCTGAGGCAGGCATTGGCATGGCTTCGGAAAGATACGATGGATGGAATTAAAGTGCCCCCGGGATGGTTTGTGGCATCGTACCGCGGAGTAAGACTGGGTTTCGGCAATAATATAGGCAACAGGATAAACAATTATTACCCGGTGGGACAAAGGATAAGGATGAATATCCCCGATGATGCGGAGAATAATATAATAAGGTGGGAAAACACTGAAAAGTAGTCTTATGGAAAAAAAGGAGCGGGAGTTTCAGATTTTTACCAAGCCGGTTGGCGGACTATGCAACCTGCGTTGCAGCTATTGCTATTACCTTAAGAAGCAATCCATTCACAAGGATGGCAAACCGATGCTGATGAGTGATGAGATGCTGGAGAGATACATTATTCAGCATATCGAAGCAACAACTGAACCCGTTGTCTTTTTTTCATGGCATGGTGGCGAGCCTCTTATGGCCGGGATTGATTTCTTCAGGAAAGCCGTTAGTCTTCAGAAAAAGTACAAGCCGGAGGGAAATGAGATTGTAAACGGTGTCCAGACCAATGGCACTCTGATTGACTGGGACTGGGCATATTTTTTAGCACAGGAGAAATTCCTTGTCGGCATAAGTATTGACGGTCCCGGTGATCTTCACAACCGGTCAAGGAAATATGCCGATGGCAGTTCTTCGCTTCAGCCGGTTCTGAAAGGGTACAGCTTATTGCGGCGATCGGGGATCCAACCGGAGATTCTGTGTGTGGTCAATTCCTTTAATGTGAGGTTTCCGCTCGTTGTATATGACTTTTTCAGGGAACTTGGCGCAGTTAATATCACATTTCTGCCTCTTGTTGAACCGCGGCCCCGGTCACAATCGGGTGTCAGCCGTGCCACTGTGCCGGCCGGTGAATTCGGCCGGTTTTTGACAACGATTTTTGATGAATGGGTTGAGAACGATATAGGTAAAATCAAAATTCAGATAATTGAAGAAGCATCCCGGACAGCCTTCGGTCAGGATCACACCCTGTGCATTTTCAAGGAGAATTGCGGCGGAGTACCGGTTGTTGAGCTAAACGGAAATTTCTATTCCTGCGATCATTATGTGAACAGTGACAATCTTGTTGGCAACATAAGTAACGGAACCATTGCTGAGTTTCTCGACAGCAGCAGGCAGAAGGAATTCGGGATGGCGAAATCGCTTGCACTTCCCCGCTATTGCCTCGAATGTGATGTGAGAGCAATGTGCAACGGAGAGTGTCCGAAAAACAGGTTTATCAGTACACCCGGCGGAGAGCCCGGATTAAATTATCTGTGCGAAGGCTACAAGGCTTTCTTCCGCCATTGCAAACCCTTTGTGGATGCAATAGGAGGAATCTGGAATCAGAACCCTGATCCTACTTCAATTTCTCTTTGAAGAACTGAATGGTTCTTTCCCAGGCCAGTTTGGCAGCCTGTTCATTATATCTTTCTTTGTTTGAGTCGTTGTTGAAAGCATGGGAAGCACCTTCGTATATGAATATCTTATATTCCTTGTTATACTGTTTAAGGGCTTCCTCGAATGCCGGAATACCGGCATTGATACCGGCGTCGTTACCTGCATAGTGAGCCATAACCGGGGCTTTTATCTTTTCAACGTCCTCAGGTGCAGGTGTTCTTCCGTAATACGGGACGGCTGCATTCAGGTCGGGCGAATTGACTGCCACATTGTTAGTCATGGCTCCGCCCCAGCAGAAACCGGTACAGCCCACCTTCCCGTTTGATTTCGGATGAGTCTTGAGGTATTTCACTGCAGCGGTGAAGTTCTTAATGGTCTCATCGCTATTAAGTTTCTTAAACAGTTCACCGACGTTGGTAATATCTTCCGGTGTACCTCCAACAGGCGACAGGGCATCGGGAGCAAGTGCAAGGAATCCTTCCCCGGCCATCCGTCTTGTTACATCCTGAATATGAGGGACCAGTCCCCTGTTCTCATGAATTACAATCACAGCAGGGAACTTTTTACCCTTTTTCGGCCGTGCCATGAAAGCCTTCATTTCGCCTGTCGCAGCCGGATATGTAACGAATTCGGTAACAAGGACAGGTGCCTTCCCTGCCTTTTTTGCAGCCATTGACTCATTATCCTCTATGACAGGCAATAAGGCTGCTGCAGCCATGCCGCTTCCGGTTAACAGGGCAAGCTTTTTAAGGAAGATCCTGCGTGACAGGCGGCCTTCCCTGTACTCGCTGTAAAGTGATTTTATTTCTTTTTCCATAAATTCAATTGGGTTAATGGGTTATAATGGTGCTTAAAGTTACGAAAAAATGAGAAAATCAGGATAACAGTGAGTCAGAAAATGTTCATTTACAAGTTCGCGTGCCTGTTTGGGGATAGACGAAAGTTTATTATCTTTCCCCAACTTTTTAAAAATCACTGAATATGAAGCAGGATATAGAAATCGCTCAGGAAGCCACTATGAGGCCAATAGTTGAAGTTGCTGCGTCATTGGGTATCCCTCCGGATGAACTGGAATTATATGGAAAATACAAGGCAAAAATCCCATTGCATTTCATCGATGAGAAGCGTATCAAAAAAGGTAAGCTGATACTGGTGACTGCAATAACTCCTACACCTGCAGGTGAAGGCAAGACGACAACATCCATTGGTCTTGCCCAGGCTCTAAACAGGATAGGAAAGAAAGCTACAGTTGTTCTCCGTGAACCTTCTCTTGGCCCTGTTTTTGGCATCAAGGGCGGTGCTGCCGGTGGCGGTTATTCCCAGGTAATACCAATGGAGGATATCAACCTGCATTTTACCGGTGATATATCTGCCGTGGAGAAGGCTCATAATCTTCTTTCAGCCCTGATCGACAATAATATCCAGTTGAAGAATTCCGACGGGAATATCGGGATCGACCCGAGAACCGTTGAATGGAAGAGGGTGATGGACATGAATGAAAGGGCCCTCAGGGACATAGTGATAGGATTGGGAGGCACTACCGAAGGTGTTCCCCGCCAGTCGGGATTTGAGATCACCGCAGCTTCGGAGGTGATGGCCACTCTCTGCATGTCGAGAGATCTTATGGACCTTAAGGAACGGCTTGGAAATATCTTTGTTGGCTACACCTATGGTGACAAGCCGGTTTTTGCCCGTGACCTTAAGGCCAACGGAGCCATGGCGGCGCTTATGAAGGATGCTATAAAACCGAATCTGGTCCAGACCCTTGAGGGAACCCCGGCAATCATTCACGGCGGACCGTTTGCAAACATTGCTCAGGGTACCAATTCAATAATAGCAACAAAGACAGGTCTTTCGCTGAGTGATTATGTTGTTACTGAAGCAGGTTTCGCAAGTGAACTGGGGGCGGAGAAGTTTTTCGATATCAAATCGCAGGTTGGGAAGCTCAAAACCAATGCAGTTGTCATAGTTGCAACAGTCAGGGCTATTAAATATCATGGTGGTGCCAAACTGTCAGCTCTTGGCAATGAGGACATTGAAGCTCTTATCAGGGGATTTGACAACCTCGACAAGCATATAGAGAATATGAGATATTTCGGATTCAGGCCGGTGATTGCAATCAACAAATTTGACAGTGATACCGATTCTGAGCTGGAAATTCTTAAGAAACACTGTACCATGCGAAACCTCAAGGTTTCTGTCAATGATTCGTGGGCGAAAGGAGGTGAAGGCGCTGTCGATCTGGCACACAAGGTGCTGGAGGAGATATCCGATTGCGCTAATTGCTTCAAGCCGCTATATGAGCTTGAATGGCCGCTTGAAAAGAAGATCGAGACTATATGTACCAAAATGTATGGAGCTGATCATGTTGAATATACAATAAAGGCTAAAAACCAGCTAGGAAAAATTGATAAGCTCGGATTTGGCAACCTGGCGGTATGCATAGCAAAGACCCAGAAATCACTCTCTGACGATCAGAACAAAAAAGGTCGTCCGCAGGGATTCACTATCAGGATAAGGGAGGTGGAACTTTCATCGGGAGCAGGCTTTATAGTGCCGATAGCCGGAACCATCATGAGGATGCCCGGTTTGCCGGGTTCTCCCTCGGCTGAAAAGATCGATATCGATGAAAACGGAAAGATCTCCGGCCTGTTCTGATTTCTTTCTTTTACTGAATTTTATTACTTATAATTATAGTGTTATGAAGAGATTGCCTTATTATTTTATCATTGTGTTAATGCTGTTCACTGCCTGCAAGCGTTACAGTAAATATGAAGGCGTAGCGTTCACCGAAAAGGAAACCCGTGACTGGGAAAACCCGGAGGTGTTCAACATAAACCGTGAGGCTCCGCATGCCACAATGATAAGCTATGCTGATGAACAGGCAGCGCTTGCCGCCGACAAAACCCTGTCGCCCAATTACCTGTCGCTCGACGGTGTCTGGAAGTTCAACTGGGTTAAAACACCCGATGAAAGACCTTACTGGTTTTTCAAGGATGATTATGACACACGCGACTGGGACGATATTGAAGTCCCGTCCAACTGGCAGATGAAAGGGTATGACGTTCCCATCTATGTCAACATCGGATTCGGCTTTGAAAGAAATCCGCCTAAAGTCGATCATTCATGGAATCCTGTGGGTTCCTATAAAAGAACATTCACAATTCCTCCGGAATGGAAGGATAAGGAGGTATTTCTTCATTTCGGTGCTGTCAGCTCGGCGTTCTATGTGTGGGTGAATGAAGCTTTGGTTGGTTACAATGAGGACAGCAAGGTTCCGGCCGAATTCAATATAACACCTCATCTCAGGAAAGGAGAGAATACACTTGCAGTTGAAGTATATCGCTGGTGCGATGGCAGTTATCTTGAGGATCAGGATTTCTGGCGTCTTAGCGGTATTCAGCGTTCTGTTTTTCTGCATGCCAGGCCGCAAGCTTTCATAAGTGATTTCTTTGCTGTGGGCGATCTGGAGAATAACTATAATGACGGGCTCTTAAAACTTAATGTGGACGTTAAAAATAAGGGTGCGGATGCACAGGACTTTGTTGTGGAAACCTCTTTGTTCAGTGATGATGAGAAAGTTTATTCCGAATCGAAGAATGTAAAGCTGTCAGGGGAACAAACTTCAGTGGCCTTTACAAAACAGTTGCCTCAGGTTAAGAAATGGACTTCTGAAACTCCCGATCTGTACTCTCTGGTTATCAGTCTTAAGGATAATTTTGGCAATAACCTCGAAAGTGTCGGAGCCCGGATAGGCTTCAGAAAAGTTGAGATACTTAATTCGCAGCTCCATATAAACGGTGTGCCGGTTCTGCTCAAAGGGACAAACCTTCATGAGCATCACGAAGTCACCGGTCATGTTCTTGATGAAGCCACCTTGCTGAAGGATATCAGGATAATGAAAAGCAATAACCTGAATGCCGTGAGGACTTCACACTATCCGCAGCAGGAGCTCTGGTATGAGCTGTGCGACAGGTACGGGCTTTACCTTGTCGACGAAGCCAATATTGAGTCACACGGTATGGGTTACAACAAGGATGAAACACTCGCTGACAAGAAGGAATGGGCCGCAACGCACATGGACCGGATGCAGAGAATGGTTGAACGCGACAAGAATCATCCTTCGGTGATAATCTGGTCGCTTGGGAATGAGGCGGGAGACGGAAATAATTTCCTTGATAATTACAAATGGACCAAAGCAAGGGATGCAAGCAGGCCGGTGCAGTATGAGCGGGCTGAAAAGAGCACCAATACAACCGAGAGGCATACCGATATAATATGCCCCATGTATGCAAGAATCCCTCAGATCGAAGAGTATGCAAAGGACCCGAAGAGCGACCGTCCCCTGATTCTCTGCGAATACGCCCACGCCATGGGTAACTCGGTGGGAAATCTTCAGGATTACTGGGATGTTATTGACAAGTATCCGTTGCTGCAGGGAGGTTTCATCTGGGACTGGGTCGACCAGGGCCTTATTACAACTGATGAAAACGGAGAAAAATTCTGGGCTTACGGTGGCGACTTTGGTGAAGAAGGAATGCCAAGCGATGGCAACTTCTGCATCAACGGACTTGTATTTCCCGACAGGGGATGGAAACCTGCTCTCGAGGAAGTTAGAAGAGTGTATCAGTATATCGGATTTGAACCGGTCAGCCTGTCTGCCGGCACAGTTAAGCTCACAAATAAATACTTCTTTACTGATCTGTCGGAGTTCATATTCGACTGGGATATAGTTTCCGACGGAGTTGCCGTCAAGTCGGGCAAGCTTACGGTTCCACCGTTGAAACCTGGGGAGAGTACTGTGGTGAACATACCCGTGTCGGGAATAGAAGTTGCACCAGGCGCTGAGTATTTCCTGAATTTCAGGGTCTCAAAAAGTGATGAATGGGACCTGGTTCCTGAGGATCATGTTTATGCAGCCGCCCAGTTCAAGCTTCCCATGGATGGAAAACCTGTTTTTGCCAAACGCGATCAGATGGCAGTTCTTCAGACAAATACAGTTGACAGGAAGTATGAGGTAAGCAGTCCCGATATCAAAATAGTGTTTGACCTGGAGAAGGGACGAATGGAATCCTTCGCATACAAGGGAAGATCAATTATCAGCAGGGGACCGGAGCCTGATTTCTGGAGGCCACCGACCGACAATGATTACGGATATAATATGGATCGCATGCTCGGCGTCTGGAAGAAGGCAGGAGAAAGGACCATCGTTAAAAGCGCGAAGATTAGCCAGCCCGAATTGGGCAAGGCTGTCGTTACATTCGAGTACGACATTCCGGATGAGAACGGAGAGAAGATTGCAGGACATGTTACGACCTACACCGTTTACAGTTCGGGTGATGTGATCGTCAAGAACCAGTTCTCGAAAGTATCAGACAAGGTTCCTGAGATACCGAGGATGGGGATGCAGATGCAGCTGCCTGAGGAATTCATGAACCTGAAATGGCTTGGACGCGGACCTCATGAAAACTATGCTGACAGGAAAACTTCAGCCGATGTCGGACTTTATGAGAGTACGGTGGATGATCAGTATGTACCGTATATCAGACCACAGGAGAATGGTTACAAGACCGACACAAGGTGGCTTGCGCTTACGGATGAGTCGGGTAACGGCTTGCTGGTCTCAGGGAATCCCCTGATTGGTTTCGCAGCACTCAAGAATATTCACGATGATTTCGAATCGCCAGGCAAGCTGTCGATGTTCAGAAAAGATGCAAAGAGCGCTAATACTCATATCAACGATGTCAAGCCAAGGGAATTGGTCAATCTGAATGTCGATCTGGGACAGATGGGAGTTGGCGGTGACAATTCATGGGGAGCACCGATACACACCCAATACAGGCTTCTTGACAGGAAATATGAATACACCTTCCGGATGAGACCTATCGTCAGGGAAGACGACATCCTGAAACTTGCAAAGGAGAAATTCTAGAAGTGTAATCTTTACGCTTAATCCGTCCGGTTTCCCATACCCGGACGGATTTTTTTTGGATTATCAATATAAGTCATCAGCACTCAGCAATCAGCAATCAGCCTTCTTTATCAGGTAACATACTCACGTTTCAAACCTCACGCCTCACGCCTCACGCCTTCTCAATACTTCAGCTCCACCCTCAGCACCTCATTTTCTCCTGTTATTATGTTTTTCACATCATATGACAGTGGAGATCTGGTCTTTTTGCTGATGGCTACCCTGGTTATACCACGTGCGGGCAGGGTTATTGAAGCCGGGGCATCCTGGCTTCCGTTTTCGAGTGTGAAAGGAATGTCAGAGTTGTTGGTTATTTCGAGGTAGATATTCTTATCGTTTTCGTAGAAGGGTTTGCTCACTGAAATGCATTGATTGAAGAAAGGCTTTGCATATTCTTCCTTTCCTGCCAGCATATCATTGAAATAGGCAAGGGTGCGGCCTGCAAACATGGCTTCCTTCAGGGCTTCATGAGTTCTGGCTGTAGCAAAGACAAGTGTCATGGGACGGTTTGTCTGGCCGCTGTATTCCTCGCTTATAACCCCGTGCATGTCGCTGTTTGCAAGAACGGCGAGGTTATACTGTTTGCAGAATGTCATAACAAGCGGATAATACTCCCTGTGATTGAAGAATTCAATTCCGTGCAGCCATTTTCTTTTTATCAGTTCGTAATGGATGTCGTACATGCGGGGAATTCCGTCGGGTTGCTGCGATTTCCATCCCGGATGGTTCCAGTGGATGTAAGCTCCCTGTTTTATGGCTTCCCCTACAGCATCTATCACTGAATCAACATCAATAAGCGATGCATCCTGAATGAACAAGGCATTGAGATGACCGGGAGGCATGCTTCTCGTGATTTCAGTTCCCTTCACAAGGATGATATTGTAATCACGGGCTGTTGTTTCGGAGATCTTCCAGGAGGCGTTGTGATCCTTGGTGATATAGTCCTTATGCGGAAGATATTCAACATGGTCGGTGATCGCGATAGCATCGAGCCCGTCGCGGTAGGCCTCTCCGACCCTGACAGTGGGCCAGACGTTACCATCTGAAAGAATTGTATGAAGATGAAAATCGCACTTGAGGGTTACATAACCCGGCAAGTCGGGAAGGTTTACAATTTTCCTTTGAGCAATACCGGCAAAATTTACCGAAACAGTCAGTAAAATAATGATAATCAGTCTTTTCATGTTTGTTGGTTTATGGATTGGTAATATATATTCTGGTTCATGGTTCCTTGTTGCTGGTTGCTGGCTGCTGGCTTGGACGTCCCTTCGTACCTTCGTCCCTTCGTACCTTCGTCCCTTCGTCCCTTCACGCCTTCACGCCTTCACGCCCATCTTTCCACTAAATTTCTTCATAAAAATAAGCCGTCTTTTCGTCGAAATCATCCCAGGTGTATATTTTCTTGCCGGGATGAACTGCATAGAAATTAAGCATTGCAAAGTCGCCGGCACACATTGTGGCATGGACAAATGTGAATAATGAGAGGCTCCATTTCCAGAGACCGGGAAGAGTGAGTATGAGATAAAGGAGGATAATACTAATCAGCAGGAAGGGGAACAGTGCTACAACCCGGAATTGTCCTTCCGAAGCAACATGTCTGTGGGCGGTAACATAGACCATATACTGCTTAAGATCCATGCCGATCTTAATGTTCCTGGCCCCTGTAAGGTAATAGGGAATAATATGAAGGAGTTCATGAACGGGAACGCTGATCAGGGGGAAGACAATAAGTCCGAGCAGTGTGTGCATGAAGATATTCCTCAGAGGGAAATAGCCCCCGATATTGAGCCGGATGAAAAGTGCGATCCCGAGAAAAACCAGGCAGGATCCCCAGAATAGTACCATCAGTCCCGATTTCCTCCTGATGTATTCCAGAACGAAATTAACAAGTTCGTCGTATGGTATTTTCAATATTTGCCTGAATCTCGACTGATCCTCAAGATCCTCTACCTTTAACGCCATAATGTGGTTTTGCTTTTTCCAAATATAGGGATTTTTACATTTATCAACTCGGTGCGGGCTGATATCGGAGTTGGCCCGTAATTTGATAACTTTGCATGAAATATGACTGAAGTTGCGGAACCTGTTTTCAATATTATTCATATTTGGTTTGCTTACTGAAGTATCGGCGCAGATTGATACGGTAAAGAGGTCTGTCGACACGCTTCCCGGCAATCATTACCAGCTGCGTTCGGTCGACAGGAACGGCGAGGTCCTGCCTGAAATCGACATAAAGGAAGTGGTGATAATCGGACGTGAATCGACAGCTAAGAAATTCCCCTTTTACAGGTATCAGCGCCTGGTCTTCAACCTTAAGAAGGTTTACCCGTACGCCCAGATGGTAAGGGCAAAGCTTGGCGAGGCAAATGACCAGCTGATGATGCTCCCCAACGACAAGGAGAGGAAGAAGTACCTCCGGAAGTTTGAAAAGGAAATTTTCGGTGAATATGAAGATGATATTCGCGGAATGACGGTATCGCAGGGCAAACTGCTTATTAAGCTTATCGACAGGGAGACCTATAACACATCCTATGATCTGATCCGGCAGTACAGAGGCGCTTTTTCAGCCGCTTTATGGCAGGGCATAGCACGGATTTTCGGTTCGAACCTCAAGGCTGAATATGACCCCTTCGGAGAAGACGCAATCATCGAGATCATCCTGATGGAGATTGAAACCGGCAACCTTTAGCTTAAGCGATCAGCTGTTTATGAAAAGAATTTTCATTGCTGTCAAAACGGAACCTGAGAGTAATCTTTTAAGAATGATCTCTTCAGTCAGAGCAATGCTGGGAACTGAAAAGATAAAATGGGTTGATCTTTCCGGTATTCATATCACACTTGCTTTTCTGGGCGACACATCTGAGGAAAGAATAAAGGTCCTCGATCGAATGCTCAGGGAAAAATGTACCGGATTCGGGGACTTTGGTTTTGTTCTTTACGGTGCCGGGATCTTCAAAAGTTTCAATGATCCGAGGGTGCTCTGGGTTGGCATCTCTCAGGCTGACAGGCTTTCATCTCTTTATGAAATAATTGCGGAGGGACTGGGAGGAGCGGGGTTTGAGCCTGAAGTACGGAAGTTCAGGCCTCACCTGACAATTGGCAGGGTGAAATCAGTCAGCGATCCGGCAAGGCTGAGGTCGGCCATCGAAAAATATAAAGGCGTCGAGTTCCAGACAGTCTGGGTAAAGGAGGTGATTCTTTTTGAAAGCATACTTCAGAAGACGGGGCCTCTGTACATCCCGCTGGCAAAATATCCCGTTTGAATTATTGGCAGGCTGAGGTCCTGCATTACTATTATCAGAATCAGAATCTATCCCTTTCCGGATCATTCCTTTTAATCCAATTCTGCAGTTATTGCAGAAGGCAGCTTTCATTTATTTTTACCATCTTTAACTCCGGATTTTACCATTGATTTTTCATGACTGATACATTTCTGGCGAAAGGAAAGAGAAAAAAGCTTGTTGATGAGCTTAGAAAAAAGGGAATAACCGATGAAGAGGTGCTGAGTGCCGTTAATGCCGTTCCAAGGCACGAATTCATGGATCCTGCCTTTCTCCATCATGCCTACACCGACAAGGCGTTCCCCATCTCTTCGGGCCAGACTATTTCACAACCTTACACTGTTGCGATTCAGACCAGCCTGCTGAATGTAAAAAAGCGGGATAAGATACTTGAGATCGGTACCGGTTCAGGATATCAGTGTGCCATACTGGCGGAAATGGGAGCAAAGGTTTATACTATTGAAAGGCACAGGGAACTCTTCATCCTGGCCCAGCGTACCCTTACTTCACTTGGGTATTCAGCCGATTTCTTTTATGGCGACGGTTATGAGGGCAAACCCCGGTACGGACCTTTCGATGGGATAGTGATAACTGCCGCAACTCCCGAGATACCTGCAAAACTTCAGTATCAGCTGAAAATTGGCGGCAGGATGGTTGTTCCCGTCGGTGACAACAGTTCACAGGTGATGACGCTTGTCATTCGAAGGGGAGAGGAGGATTTTGAGTATTCCTCCCATGGCACTTTCGTTTTTGTGCCCATGCTCAAGGGGACTGTCAATAAACAAATGTAACGATATGGAAATAAGGACGCTGGTTTTCAACCCTATATCTGTAAACACCTATATCCTGTCGGATGAATCAGGCGATTGTGCCATTATCGATTGCGGATGCTACGACAGCTTTGAAGCCGAAGAACTTACAGCGCTGCTTGACGGCGGCAACTTCAAACCGGTTCTTCTTCTGAACACCCATTGCCACCTCGATCATGTTTTCGGCGACAGGCTGATGCTTGAAAAATACGGACTTGGAGCCCTGTGTCACCACGATGACCTTATGAACCGGAAAAGAGCGGTCGATCATGCCCGGATGTTCGGATTGTCAATGGACCCGCCTCCTGAGCCAGCCGGATATCTTTCGGGAGGGGAGAAAGTCCGTTTTGGCAATTCGGAGCTTGAAGTAATTTACGTTCCCGGTCATGCACCGGGAAGCCTGGCATTCTACAGCAAAAAAGACAAGGCAGTCTTTACGGGAGATGCGCTGTTTGAAGGAAGTATAGGACGGACTGATCTTCCGGGCGGAAATCATGAGACTTTGTTAAACAGTATCAGGGAAAGATTGTTTATACTACCGGCAGACACGGTGGTTTATCCCGGACATGGTAATAAAACCCTGATCGGGGATGAACTCAGGTTCAATCCATATTTTATCCACAAGTGATTCTGCTCATTTTTTAAGTAAATACTATTTCTTAATTTCGGGGCGCCGCCTGAACAGTGCAGCGAACTTAAACTTTTAAAAATCACATCTATGTCATCCGATTCTTTTGCCGCCCGCCATATAGGGCCCCGCAGGTCCGACCTGCCCGGAATGCTCCGGACAATAGGAGTGAACTCACTCGATGAACTGATCGACCTCGCCGTACCTGAACCGATAAGACTCAGGGAACCTTTAAGACTTCCGGATGCAATGACGGAGTTTGAATATTTAGCCCATATCAGGAAGCTCGGTAAAAAGAATAAAATGTTCAGATCGTTTATTGGTCAGGGCTATTATGGTGTTGCCTCTCCCTCGGTGATAATCAGGAACGTACTTGAAAATCCTTCATGGTACACATCATACACCCCTTATCAGGCCGAAATATCGCAGGGCAGGCTTGAAGCCCTGCTGAATTTTCAGACCATGGTCATTGAGCTGACGGGCATGGAGATTGCCAATGCATCTCTTCTCGATGAATCGACTGCTTCGGCTGAAGCCATGATAATGATGTTCAATGCCCGTTCAAGAGCTGCTGTTAAGGCCGGGGCTAACAAATTCTTTGTCGATGAGGACATTTTCCTGCAGAATATGGGAGTTATTGAAACCCGGTCGGAGCCCCTTGAAATTCAGATTGTGAAGGGCAGATTCGAGGAGTTTCAGCCTGACGAATCATTTTTCGGCGCCTTTGTTCAGTACCCGGCTGCTTCAGGTCAGATCCGCGATTACAGTGAATTCACAGCCAGGGCCCATTCAGCAGGATTGCTTGTGGGAGTTGCTGCCGACCTCTTAAGCCTGGCCCTTCTGACACCTCCCGGAGAATGGGGTGCAGATGTTGTGGTGGGATCGAGCCAGAGATTTGGCCTGCCGATGAGCTTCGGAGGTCCTCACGCCGGGTTCTTCGCAACCAGGGATGAGTTAAAGAGAAGCATGCCCGGAAGGATCATCGGCGTGTCAGTGGATGTAAATGGAAAACAGGCCCTCAGAATGGCTTTACAGACACGTGAACAACATATAAAAAGGGAGAGGGCAACATCCAACATCTGCACGGCGCAGGCTCTTCTGGCAACCATGTCGGGGATGTATGCCCAGTATCACGGTCCTGAAGGATTGAAGGAGATTGCTCTTAAGATACACAGGTCAGCCTGCACAATAAATGCAGCCCTGAAGCAACTTGGTTATGTTCAGTTGAATGACATTTATTTCGACACCATAAGAGTTTTCCCTCACGAGGGAATAAGCCGTGATGAAATAAGGAAGCTTGCCCTTGAAGCCGGTATAAATTTCTTTTACCCGGCCGACGGCAGCATAAGTCTGACCACCGATGAGGTCACTTCGATCGAAGATATAAATGCAGTTGTTGAAGTGTTTGCCAGAGCAGCAGGAAAAAAGGCTGATGAGATAAAATCGTTCGCGGAATGCAACTGCATCCCCGAAAAATTCATCCGGAAATCCGCTTTCCTTACCGCCTCGACTTTCACCGGCTACCACAGCGAAACAGAAATGATGAGGTACATCAAAATGCTTGAAAGGAAGGATTTCTCCCTTACACACAGCATGATTTCTCTCGGATCGTGCACAATGAAGCTGAATCCGGCAACTTCGATGTTTGCCATGAGCTGGCCCGAGTTCGGGAATATACATCCCTTTGTTCCTGCCGATCAGGCTGAAGGTTATTATCAGATGATGAATGAGCTGGGAGATGCCCTTAAGGAGATTACCGGCTTTTCGGCAGTCACTTTCCAGCCAAATTCCGGGGCCGCAGGCGAATATACGGGTTTGCTTATTATCAGGGAATATCACAGGACAAGGGGGGAAGGTCACAGGAACATTGCACTTATTCCTTCATCGGCCCATGGAACCAACCCGGCAAGCGCTGTGATGGCAGGCATGGAGGTTGTTGTTGTCGAATGTGATGACAGGGGTAATATTCAGGTTGAGGATCTTAAGAAAAAGGCAGTGGCTCACAGGGACAACCTTGCCTGTTTCATGATAACCTATCCATCGACACACGGGGTGTTTGAAGCCGGGGTTACTGCCATGATGGAGATAATCCATGAGAACGGCGGACTTGTTTACATGGACGGAGCCAACATGAATGCCCAGGTCGGACTAACAAGTCCGGGACATATCGGAGCCGATGTCTGTCATCTTAACCTTCACAAGACCTTTGCAATCCCTCATGGAGGAGGCGGACCGGGAATGGGACCTGTGCTTGTTTCCGAAAGACTGGCGGAATACCTGCCATCGCATCCGCTTGTTCAGGTCGGAGGAAAGAATGCAATATCATCTGTTTCATCCGCACCTTTTGGCAGCGGCCATATTCTCACTATATCACATGCCTACATCCTTATGATGGGCCCGGAAGGCCTCACGGACGCAACGAAATTTGCGATCCTGAACGCAAATTATATTTCGGCATCCCTTAAGAACAGGTTCATTACCCTTTATACAGGTGAAACTGGTAAGGTAGCTCACGAACTTATTCTCGACTGCAGGAATTTCAAGACTGAAGCCGGGATCACCGAATCGGATATTGCGAAGAGGCTTATGGATTACGGCTTTCATGCGCCAACGCTCTCCTTCCCGGTACACGGGACTCTGATGATCGAGCCTACCGAGTCGGAATCACTGCGGGAGCTTGACAAGTTCATAGATGCGATGAATTCTATCTGGCTCGAGATTCAGGAAGTGAAGGAGGGAAAAGCTGACCAGGAAGACAATGTACTGCACAACTCACCTCATACAGCACTGGCTGTAACTGCCGACGAATGGAAACATTCCTACTCACGGCAGAAGGCAGCCTACCCCCGGCTTTGGGTGGAAGAAAACAAATTCTGGCCGTCAGTCGGAAGGGTTGATAATGGTTATGGCGATCGAAACCTGATTTGCACCTGCGCCCCGATCGATTCATACCGCATGGAAACCTTCAATTTCAAGATTGCTGACCTTGATGATAAATAAATAAAACATCAGTCAGCGGAATCTTTGCTGTATTGAAAATTATTCTCAAATTTAATGGCTGAAGTATTACCGATAAACAACAATTCCCATGCGAAATTCATCGTGGAATGATCTTCTCTCCATGTTAAATGGAAAGAAGCTCAGTTACAGGCCGGCGGGATTTATAATTGACAGTCCCTGGCTGCCGGGCTGGTATGGCATTCCCACGCTTGACTATTATGCATCCGACGATAAATGGATGAAAGCCAACATAAAGGCAGCAGAAACCTTTCCTGATGTCTGGTTCATGCCCGGTTTCTGGTCGGAATACGGCATGTGCACCGAGCCGTCAGCTTTCGGATCGAGACTGATCTTTCTGGAGAACAATCTTCCCCATGCAGAGAAAATTCTAACCGATATTGCTGATGCTGAGAGGCTCCCTCAGCCGAATGTCAGAACCGACGGTCTTCTTCCTTTCATGATTGCCAGGCTTAAGAATAACCAGGCCGCGATAGCTGAATCAGACCACCAGGTAAGGTTTGCCATAGCACGCGGTCCTCTCAACATAGCCAGTTTCCTCATGGGGACTACCGAATTCATGATGGCGCTTGCCCTTGACCCGGAAGGCTCGCACAGGCTGCTTGAAAAAATAACCAGTTTCATCTGCGACTGGCTTTCACTGCAGAAGGAAAGTTTTCCTTCGATTGACGGGGTTCTGATACTCGATGATATAATAGGCTTTGTGGGTGAGGGTGAATTCAGCGAATTCGTGCTTCCTTATTTCAAAAGGATTTTTTCATGCACGGGATCGAAGGTCAGGTTTCTTCACAATGATGCGGATGGACTTATAACAGCCGGATTTCTGAAGGAAATGGATGTTAACGTTTTCAATTTTTCCTTCAATCATTCACTTGGAGAGATAAGGAGCCTTGCAGGCGACGGGGTGGTGCTGCTGGGAAACATACCTCCGCGCGATGTACTGGCAGCGGGAACCCCTGAGCAGATTAAGGAGGCAGTCAGAAAGTCCGCCGGGGAAGTCAGTAATCACGATCGCATTATCTGGTCAGCCGGCGGAGGAATGCCCCAGGATGTCAGCACAGAGAATATTAAAGCTTTCATTGAAGCAGTAAACGAAATAAAACAGACTTAAGATATGGACATAAAGACAACAATTGTATTGATTTCTGCAGTGATATTATCATCATGCGGATCAGGAGGAAGTAAGAAGCAAACGACTGAAACAAAGAATGATGCAATGGAAGCCAGCTACAAGGTAAAACTGCTGACAGTCGATCCGGGCCATTTTCATGCCGCCCTGGTTCAGAAGACATCTTATCCGCAGGTTTCACCCGACGTCAGGGTGTATGCTCCCGAAGGACCTGATGTGGATCAGCACCTCGGAAGAATTGCATCATATAATGCAAGAGCCAATGATCCCACGAAATGGAATGAGATAGTCTACAGGGGAACCGATTTTTTCGAAAAGATGCTGGCTGAAAAGGCTGGTAATGTTGTAGTGCTGTCGGGCAACAACAGGAAGAAGGCCAGTTACATCACTGCATCGATTAACGCAGGACTGAATGTTCTGGCTGACAAGCCAATGATAATTACACCTGAAGACTGGCCGGGCCTGCAAGCCGCATTTGCATCCGCCGCTGAAAAGGGAGTACTTCTTTACGACATCATGACCGAACGGTTTGAGGTGACCACACTTCTGCAGAAACTCCTTTCACAGAATGAGGAGATTTTCGGAAGCCTGGTTCCGGGGTCAGCCAGGGAGCCTGCTGTATCAAAGGTCAGTGTTCATCATTTTTCAAAGATAGTCTCAGGCTCTCCTCTCCAGCGTCCGGCCTGGTTTTTCGACGTCGAACAGCAGGGTGAGGGGATAGTTGATGTTACAACCCATCTTGTCGACCTTATTCAGTGGGAATGTTTTCCGGAGCAGATCCTCGATCCTTCCGATGTAAAGCTTTCCTCTGCAAGAAGATGGCCTACAATAATCTCGAAGGATGAATTCAGGGGAGTAACGGGCTTTGACGATTTCCCTGAATACCTGAGTAAGGATATCAAAGACGGGAAGCTTCATGTTTATTCCAACGGGGAGATGATTTACCAGCTGAAGGGGATCTGGGCAAAAGTATCGGTTACATGGGACTTCATGCCTCCGGCAGGGGGAGGGGATACCCACTACTCGGTGATGCGCGGCACCAAATGCGACCTTGTCATCCGTCAGGGTGCAGATGAGAATTTTGTTCCGACACTGTATGTTGAAAACATAAAGGGATCATCCCTCCCGGAACTGAATGAGAAGCTGAAGGCAGCACTGGGTAAGCTCCCATACGACAGTCTGATGGCAGAAAACTCCGGAAACAAGGCACTGAAGATTTTCATTCCAGGTAAGTACAGGGTTTCGCACGAAGAGCATTTCGGACAGGTAACCCAGAAATTTCTTGAATACATGGAAGCAGGAAAACTGCCTGAGTGGGAGGTTCCGGGAATGATTACCAAATACTATACAACCACTTCGGCTCTGAAACTGGCAAAGGAATAGGCCTTATTGATATCAGAACAGGTCTTCTATAACCATTGAATAAAGATCTTCGAGGCCGATGCCTGCTGCATTTGCCTGCCTTGGTATGATGCTCTCCATTGTCATGCCCGGGACGGTGTTTATCTCGAGGAAAAAGGGATTGTCGCCGACCACGATGAAATCAACCCTTACTATGCCTTTGCATCCAAGTATTTCATAGACTCTTGAACTGAGCACCTGTATCCTGTTGATAAGGTCATCCGGCATTTCCGCAGGTGTTACCTCCTGCGATTTTCCGGGTGTGTATTTTGCCTCATAGTCAAAGAATTCGTTACTGCTTATTATCTCAGTTACCGGCAGCACGATCCCCTTCCCGTTTGCCCTTACCACCCCGCAGGCTACTTCTCTTCCGTTCATGAATGCTTCGACCATTACCTCGCCGCTCTCCCTGAATGCTGCTTCAATGGCTGCAGGCAACTCTTCCCTGGTCTTTACCTTTGATACTCCGAAGCTTGAACCACTGGCGTTGGGCTTTACAAAGCACGGAAGACCTGTTTTTGAAATTATTGAGTCAGTATCCGGCATATTTTCCCTGCCGAAGAGAATGTTACGGGCCATAGGTATGCCATACTCCTTAAGATAGAGCTTGCAGG
>JAVEXG010000145.1:0-8549 GCA_034004115.1 Bacteroidales bacterium
TGGTTAAATTTTTATTCCTTTATTCCTTTATTGTCTATGCATAAGCTACTTACATCCCTGATTTTTGTTTCATTTTTATTCAGCAGCTGCAGAAAAGACAGTACGGTTAAAGCCAGAGACTACTATCTCAACAACCAGTATGGCAACGATAAAAATACCGGAACACTCCGGAAACCTCTAAAGACCATTACCGAACTGAATGCCCGTCTGGCATCACAGCCTGGCAACATATTCTTTACCGCCGGTCAGACCTTTGAAGGCACCCTTGTGCTGACCGGAGTTCAGGGAACCGATTCCCTTCCTTTCCTTATCGCCTCCCATGGTGAAGGCAGGGCAACTGTCAATGGCGGTGACTACGAATCTTTTCGCATAAAAAGTTGCGAAAATTTTCGCATCTCAAATCTTGATCTCACCGGCACCGGCCGTAAGGAAGGCAATACCGCAAACGGTCTTCAGATGGTCAACTGCGAAAATTTCACAATCGGGGACTTAAATGCCGGAGGATTTCAGAAGTCAGGAGTTAACCTCTATAACTGCAGAAATGCAGAAGTACGGAATGTTACTGCTTCCGGGAACGGCTTCTGCGGGATCAACATAATGGGTTCCGGCCAGGATTCATCAGCCAATATTCTGATAAAAGACTGTAAGGCAGAGAACAACGCAGGCGATCCGACAATACTTGATAACCACAGCGGCAACGGTATACTGGTTGGTGTATCCCGAAATGTTACAATCGATCATTGCACGGCAACCAGCAACGGATGGGACATGCCGCGCCTGGGAAATGGTCCTGTCGGTATCTGGGCCTGGATGAGCGATCATGTTACGATTCAGTATTGTATAAGTTACAGGAACCGGACTTCAAAGGGAGGAAAGGACGGCGGCGGGTTTGACCTTGACGGCGGGGTTACGAATTCTCTTATTCAGTATTGTCTGTCATATGAAAATGAAGGTGCCGGCTATGGCTTGTTCCAGTATCCGGGGGCTGCAAACTGGACAAATAATGTTATCCGTTATTGTATCAGCATAAATGATGCACTAACAACCGAAGGCGCCGGAAGCTTCTTCATCTGGAACGGATCGGGCGAAAGCAGTCAGCTGACCAATTGTTATATTTATAACAATCTGGTTTACAGCGATTCAGTTCCTGCTGTAAGTTATGAGAATGCATCAGAGCACGAGAACTTTCTATTCTGCAACAATATCTTTATTGTAAACGATCTCAGGATAGGCGGAAAAAACAGCGGCAGCAATTTCACAGCAAATGTCTGGAGCAATGTGGCCGATCCGGTCCTTGAAGGTCCGTTTGATACTGACCTTACTGATCCGTACAGGCTTGGTACTCTTACCGGACTGATGCTCCCTCAGGGATCAAAAATAAAGGACAGTGGAATTCAGATACAACCGATGTATGGTTTTGCCCCTCCCGTAACTGATTTTTTTGGCTTTCCTGTCCCGAAGGGTTCTGCACCTGACCCGGGGATACACGAGCAGGAATAAATAAATGTAATCACATCTTTGCAACAAGGAACAGAATCAGTCCGACGATTATTACATAAATAACAATTTCGAATATCCTGAGTGTCCTTTTGTTCATTTCGGTTCAAGTAAGATGATCAGGTGGCCGGTAACGCCCGGACATGATTCCGGTAATCTAAAATTAGATCATTAATCTCATTATGCTGAGCACAATTTGTTCAAAGAAAAGCCTTATTTTGTTTCCTTATGATTACAATTTGTGCTTTAAAAGGGGTTCAAATGTTAAGGGGCGCTCTTTAAGCAGTAACATTTGAACGGATTGAGTAAATTTACCTGAACATTTACGGAAGCTTTTTATTCCAATGAGGCCCGGAGTCATACTGTCAATATCCCTTTTGCTGTGCTTTGTTCCTGTTCGTTTTGTTTCATCGCAGGAATTCAGCATGGTTTTTTCGCATGCCGATGTGAACAATGGATTGTCGGACAACTGGGTGAAAAGTATTTACAGGGACTCAAAGGGATTTATCTGGTTCGGAACCAACAGCGGGCTTAACAGGTTCGACGGGTATGATTTCGAGGTTTTCAGCCATAGTGCATCAGATTCGTTGTCGATAGCCGACAATGTTATAAATGCAATTACAGAAGACAGTGAGGGCAACCTATGGGTTGGGACCAGAAGCGGTATAAGTGTCCTTGATGGAGACAGTTATACTTTTTCAGGCGTAAACCTGGTTCCGTCAATGCCGCTTGCATGCCAGGACATAGCCTACATTACCGCGATGGTCACCGGTGTGTCGGGCGACCTGCTTATCGGGACTCATAACGGGCTGTTCCTCTTCAATCATTCTTCAAAGTCGTTTAGACATCTCCTGCCTGACGAACATTCCTGTTCGTCGGAGCTTAACAATATTACCTCGATAGCTGCCGATAAGGACGGGACTTACTGGATAGGTACCAGCAACTGTTTTATCTTCAGGTTCTCGCCTCAATCCAACTCCTTCGAGAAGTTTGAATGCCTTAAGGAGATGACAGTAAATTCCGGACTTGTTTCAGCGCTGTTTGCCGACAAGGACAGCAATCTTTGGGTTGGTGATGAAAGCGGGCTCTCTGTGTTCAACATTGAGACCAGGACCTGGGATCTGAACTTCACTAATGCTTCCGGTAAGTACTTCAGCAAGTTGCAGATAACAGGCATTGATCAGGACAGGGAAGGACAGATATGGATTTCGACCGACGGTCAGGGGGTTTTTATTGTCAATCCCCGCGATTACTCCGTGGTCAATATTGTAAATCACCCTTATGTGTCAGGCAGCCTTTCAAGCAACGGACTGACAGCAATTCTGTGCGACAATACCGGTATAACATGGCTGGGCACTTCAAAGAAGGGACTTGATTTCTATAAGAAAAACATAAGGGAATTCAGCCTGTACCAGAATTATCCCGGCGACGAAAACAGTCTTTCGTACAATGATGTTGATTGCATTGCAGAAGACTGGAAGGGAAATATATGGATAGGCACCAACGGGGGAGGTCTCAATTATCTCGATCGCTCCACAAACAGGTTTACGAGATATACCGCCGGTACTGCAGGACTTAACTCCTTGAGCAGCAATTTTGTCGTTTCACTCTTTGAGGATTCTGAGAAGAAGCTTTGGATAGGTACTTACCTGGGAGGCTTGAACTGTTTTGATCCTTCAACAGGAAAATTCACCCTTTACCGGCCCGATAACCTGGATTCCACATCCATTTCCGACGACAGGATATGGTCTGTTTGTGAGGACAGCAGGAAAAACCTGTGGATAGCCACCCTGACCAGCGGTCTGAACCGGTTTGACAGGACTACCGGGAAATTCACCCGTTACAACACCCAGAACAGCCCGATCTGCTTTAATTACCTCAATTCGCTTGAGCTTGACAAAAATGACAATCTGTGGATCAGCTCCGCAAACGGCCTCATCTTCTTTAATCCTGAACAGGGAATGGCAAGATGCTATTTCCACAATCCCGACGACGACACATCCCTGAGCGATAACCAGGTTATTTCGACTTTCACCGACAGCAGGGGATTTTTCTGGGTTTGTACAAGCAATGGACTAAATCTGATGGACCGGCAGAAGGGCAGTTTCAGGGTGTTTACCCAGGCCGACGGGCTTCCCTCAAACGCGATTCTGAGAATACTGGAAGACGATAAGGGCGATCTCTGGATAAGCACCAAGAATGGCATATCCAGGCTTATTGTCAGCGATGACTGGGAGAAAGGGGAGGAGTCCTTCAATTTCAGGAATTATGGAATGAGTGACGGGCTCCAGGGTAAGGAATTCACTGAGACGGCTGCACTGGCGACCAGGGACGGTCAGCTGTGGTTTGCCGGACCCGACGGGCTCAATGCCTTTTATCCGCTTGAGATAGTTGATGATACGGCAAAATCAGTTGTTGTCCTGACCGGACTGAGGCTATTCAACAGAAAAGTCGCCTACGGGGAAGAAATAAACAATCGCATATTGCTTGAAAAGCCGGTCTTCAACACCGACAGGCTTGTGCTTAAGTACAGGGAAAACTCTTTCACAATCGATTTTGCGGCTCTGAATTACTTCAACCCCTCAAATAATAAATACTCATATAATCTTGAAGGTTTTGACGATAACTGGATCACAACCGAAGGCGATGAAAATTTCGCCACCTTCTCCAATCTTAACAACGGTAATTATGTTTTCAGGGTCAGGGCGACCAACCAGGACGGTATCTGGAACAACGAAACTACGGAGATAAGGATAAGAGTCCTGCCTCCCTGGTGGAAAAGCTGGTATGCTTATTTGATTTATACCATGCTGATACTTTCCCTGCTTGCTTTTCTTAGATACCTTATACTTTACAGGGAGAGGCTCAATATGAGGCTTGAGCAGGAACAGATTGAATCGCAGCATGTTCATGAGATTGATGCGCTGAAGATCAAGTTCTTTACAAACATTTCGCACGAATTCAGAACGCCTCTTACCCTTATACTTTCCCCTGTCGAAAAGCTCCTTGAAAAATGGCAGGGCTCTTCCGATGAGAAGTACCTTAAACTCATCCGGCAGAATGGAAGGAGATTGCTTTTAATGGTCAATCAGCTTCTCGACTTCAGGAGAATGGAGGTTCAGGGATTCGGCTTTAATCCTGCCTTCGGTGACATTGTTTCGTTCATTGACGACATCGTTGCTTCTTTTGGCGACCTTAGCGAGGAGAAGAAGATAAGCCTGGTTTATGAACCCGGGATAGCTGAGCTAAATGTCTGGTTCGACCGCGACAAAATAGAAAAGATTATGTTCAATCTCCTGTCGAATGCTTTCAAGTTTACAAATTCAGGTGGTGTGATTACAATAATTCTGTCAGCCGGGGCTGAAACCGAAGGAAACCGAGGCTGCAGGCGGGTTGAGATAAAGGTAAGGGATTCAGGGATAGGCATTCCTGCCGACAAGGTGGACAGGATATTTGATTATTTCTATCAGGTGAGTTATATGAACGATGTCCAGGGAACCGGTCTGGGACTTGCTCTTGTTAAAGAATTTGCAAGGCTGCATGAAGGTGAGGTGAGAGCCAAGAGCGAACCCGGTAAAGGGAGTTGTTTCACCGTTGTTCTTCCATTGAAAACCGGTTCCGCAGGCCAGGAGGATAAGGGAGATCAGGCTGACCCTGACGGAGCTTCGGCTAAGCCGTCCGGCAGCGGGGAATTGCCTGCAGAAGGAATCGAAAGAAGATGCAGTATTGTTATAGCTGAAGATAATGATGACCTCAGGTTTTATATGAAGGACAATCTCCGGAGGAAATATGAGATTTTTGAAGCCTCAAACGGCGAGGAAGCTCTTGTTCTGATCCATAAGGTGATCCCTGATCTTATAATCAGCGATATTGTTATGCCTGTGATGGACGGAAAGGAACTATGCAGTAAGGTCAAGTCCGACCCCAGGATTTGCCATATACCTTTTATTATTATTACAGCGCACTCAAGTCAGAAGGAGCTGTTTGAAAGCCTTGGGACGGGGGCGGACGACTTCATTCCAAAACCCTTTAATTTCCAGGTCCTTGAATCCAAGATCAACAATTTCCTTTCACTTTCCAGGAGACTGAGGCAATCGGGCATCAGGGAACGAAACACCGACCCCGCTGCTATCGAGATAATATCGCTTGACGAGCAGTTCCTTCAGAAGGCCCATATGCTTGTTGATAAGAATATGTCGAATGTGGACTACACCGTTGAGGAGCTGAGCAACGATCTGGGGATCAGCCGTACCCTTTTTTACAAGAAGATCCTGACCCTGACCGGAAAACCTCCGCTCGAATTCATCAGGACACTCAGGATGAAGAGGGCGGCCCAGCTTCTTGAGAAGAGCCAGCTTAACGTGTCGGAGGTTGCCTTCAGGGTCGGATACAATGATCCGAAATATTTCAGAAGGCATTTCAGGAATGAGTTTGGAGTCCTTCCGTCAAAATATTCGGGCAAAGTCAGGCATAAGTGATATAAAAATCATTTGAACCCCTAAACCTGAACATTTAGTCCCGTTCCTCCTAAAAAGTATCCCTTAAATTTGGTTGACTCTAAACCTGACACAGGTCTGCATATGCCTGTGTCGAATAATAATTTACTTGATATGTAGTAATTTTTATCCTAAAACCCAAAACTATGTTTAAAAGAGGTGTTTTAATTGTTTTGTTACTTCTGGCTAATCTCAGCCTGATGGCCCAGCAGACCATTACCGGTACTGTAAGGGATACACAGGGTCAGCCAATGTCAGGAGTGACAATTATGGTGCAGGGTACTACTGTCGGGACCCTATCCGGGATCGACGGCAAGTACTCACTGCCGGTGCCTGCAGGGGCAGCGACCCTGAGGTTTTCATTCATTGGTTTCGGAGATCAGGAGGTGGCAATTGCCGGTCAGACCGTCATTAACGTCACTCTTGAGGAAACCCTGACCGGCCTCGACGAGGTTGTTGTTGTCGGTTATGGTACTCAGAAAAAGAAACTCGTAACCGGGTCCACGGTCCAGGTTAAGGGCGATGACATTCAGAAGCTGAGCACTGTATCTCCGATGACTGCCCTTCAGGGACAGACTCCTGGTCTTTCGATCATCAAGAACACAGGACAGCCCGGTGATGGTTTCAAGGTCAACATCCGTGGTATGGGTACCATCGGCAACTCTCAGCCCCTTTATGTTATCGACGGTGTGCCCGGCGGGAATATCGACAACATGTCGCCGGCCGACATTGAATCGATCGACGTTCTGAAGGATGCTGCATCTGCCGCCATATACGGCGCACGCGGCGCCAACGGCGTTATCCTTGTTACAACAAAGCAGGGCTCGAGGTCATCGACCGGTGTAAAGGCAAATATTTCCTATGACGGTTCGTACGGGATGCAGAACCTCTACAGGAAGCTCCCGCTGATGAATGCAATGGAATATGCCAACATTGTCGATGAGGCAAGGGTAAACAGCGGTCAGCCACGTCTTGATTTCGCGGCCCTTGTTCCCGACTGGGACAGGATCGCATCAGGATCATGGGAGGGAACCGACTGGCTTGATGAACTGTCAAACAAGAATGCCCCGGTCGTAAACAATGCGCTCAACATTACAGGAGGATCAGCCGCCGGTGCTTACTCACTCGGATTGTCTCACTCAAACCAGGAGGGTATTTTCGGCAACCCGGTTGAATCGAAGTATGAGCGTATTTCTTTCCGTCTTAACTCCGATTTCATTCTGCTCAGGGACAAGACTGATTCGTTCACTATCCTGAAGGCAGGAGAAACCCTCAGGTATGTCAATTCTAACAATCACGGTGTGGGTGTCAGCAACCAGTACTGGAACGATGTGTTCAGCAATATAGTGGCAAGTCCATTCCTCCCTCTGTATGCCTCTGATGAATCGGACAAAGCATATCCTTACCATTATGCCATTCCATGGAACCCGCAGGAGTCGAACCCGATTGCCCAGATGGTATACTCAAGGGGCCAGAACGAAGGCAAGAACCACAATCTGAATGCAGGCGTGTTCCTGGAGGTGCAGCCGATCAGGAACCTCGTTTACAGAAGTTCATTCGGATATGCAATGTCGGCCGGGTCATACAGGAGCTATACTCCGCTTTATGAGCTCAGCACAACCTCATTCAACTCAACCGATGATGTTAATCATTCATTGAATGCCGGTTTCCAGTGGTCATGGGAAAATACCATTAATTATAACTTCAACCTCGGAAGCGATCATGCCTTCAATGCGCTTATTGGAACATCAGCTGAAAAGTGGGGGCTCGGGGAATCAATAAACGGTTCAAACTCAAACTCCCTGTTCAGCGATCTGAGACATGCTTATCTCAACAACACCCCGGTGATTGATGTCAACCTTACAAATGTGGGAAGCAGCCCGTGGGGAGAAGGAGGTATTCTTTCATATTTCGGCCGTGTAGGATACACCTACAAGGACAGATATATGCTGACAGGTATTCTTCGTGCTGATGCCTCATCAAACTTTGCAAAGGGTAAAAGGTGGGGTTATTTCCCGTCAGTATCTGCCGGTTGGGTTATCTCTGAGGAAAACTTCTTCCAGAATGCAAGTAATGTGATCAACTTCCTGAAGTTCAGGGCGAGCTGGGGACAGAACGGCAACCAGGCCATCAGCCCCTTCCAGTACCTTGCAACAATCTCTTTTGCCAATGTCAACTACTTCTTCGGACCCGACAAGGCGGTTGTGAAAACAGGGGGCTATCCTGATGTTCTTCCCAATGAGGATGTGACATGGGAAACTTCCGAACAGATCAACGTTGGGTTTGATGCCAGGCTTCTGAGGAACAGTCTCAGCCTTGAGTTTGACCTGTACAGCAGGACCACATACGACTGGCTTATCAGGCCCTCGATGCTCGCATCGTACGGAACCGGAGCGCCTTATGTCAACGGCGGTGACGTTACGAACAAAGGTTTTGAACTTGCACTTAACTACAACGGATCCAAAAGGGATTTCGGCTATTCCGCCGGTTTCAACCTTGCCTACAACAAGAATGAGGTGAAGAGGATTGCGAACAATGAAGGGATCTTCCACGGAC
>JAVEXG010000020.1:0-40042 GCA_034004115.1 Bacteroidales bacterium
CTGCATATTAAACATCATATTGAGATTAGAATGATTTAAAACATGATGAAATGTTTATGAATCGGCGATATTGGCTTACAGGAATACAATCAGTTCCGCCATTCCTGCCGTCATCCCGATAGCTATCGGGACTCGATCAGGTTGGTGTAAAATGAGCCTGAATACATACCTGACGCACTAATTGTCACCTGTCAGAAAAAAAAATCCCGGGATTGAATCCCGGGACATTGTCTGCAGAAATCACTCGCGATTCATGATTTCCCGACAAATAGGTTTACCTTGAGCTTGAACTCGTCATAAATAGTCTTGTCTCCCAGATTGTCAAAAAATGATCCTGAGCCATAGCGGACATTGTACTTCGACCTGTCAATTACAATGTTTGCATAAAACCAGTGACCTTCTTCATCCTTCTGCACTGTAGCCCTGAATTCAACCGGATGCGTAATATTCTTAATTGTAAGGTTTCCCTTTACGGTTCCTGTGCCCTTGTCAAAGGGAGTACTTTCGGTTATTTCAAGTCTGGACTCGGGATGATTGTCCACTCCGAAAAAATCCTCTGATTTGAGATGACCTTCAAGCCTGTCGAGCTTTTCATCTGACTTGATTGAAGTCATGTCTATTACAAATTCTCCCGATGCAATTTTGCTGTCGAGCCATGTAAGATGACCTGATTTGATGTTAATGGTTCCCGTATGTTGTCCGACGACCTTTTCTCCGAGCCACGACAAAGTTGTCTTATCCTTGTTTGCAGTTAATTTCTCCTGTGCAGCTCCTGTACCCGCTGTTGCTATTGTAATTCCTATAATCAATATTAAATTTTTCATTGTCTTAGTGTGATAATTCACACAAATAACAATGAGTACTCAGGATTTGTTCAATCGCTTATTATCAATCAGGGAATGAAGAGATATGCTTACATGCTGTGGAGGTTCAGTCCGCCGCTGATCTCGAACACCATCCCGGTGGAATAATCCCAGTCGCCCCGGGCAATTGACGCCACGGCTTTTCCGATATCCTCTGGCAAACCCCATCTTCGCTGGGGTACAAACCCTTCATTTATCAGCTTTGTGTACTTGTCAGTAAGCTTGATTGTCATGTCGGTCATGATGATACCTGGCCTGACCTCAAAGACCCTGATGCCTTCTTTGGCAAGACGGTCGGCAAATACAGTCGCAGCCATGCTGAGTCCGGCCTTGGAAACACAGTACTCGGTTCTGTTGGGCGAAGAAAGGTTGGCAGATACGGAGGTAATAAAGATTATGGCGGGCTTGAATCCCTGAATCTGGCTTTGCAACCAGATCATTTCCCTGGCGACCTTCTGGGCAAAGAAGACCGGACCCCGGAGATTTATATTCATAACGCGGTCGTAACTATCTTCCGTCATTTCAAGGAGGTCCTTCCTCTGAAGGGGAGCAACACCGGCATTATTGACAAGAAAATCGATACGGCCATACCGTTCAAGAATATTTGAAACAACTTCCTTCTGACATACGGTACATGAGATGTCGAGCCCTACAGGGAAGAATTGCGCTCCGCGCTTTTCAACTTCAGATCCGAGGATTTCCATCCCTTCGCTGTTGACCGACCGGGCAATGGCGGCAATATCAAAGCCTTCGCCGGCCAGGGCTATCGCTGTTGCGCGACCGATACCCCTTGAGGCTCCTGTAATAACGGCTACAGGTTTCCCATTCATGCGAAATGAGTTTTTCAGGTTTGGTTAGAGGCGTTAAAGTTAATAATTTGTTGAATTATCCCGGTCTCCGATATAATTATCTTCAAGATATTCTTTCCATACCTTCTCGAACCACAGGTTCTGCTCAGGAATCTCCCTCACTGCCGTGCCTGTGAACCTGACTTTGCCATTAACCAGCCTTGCCTCCTGTATGGTTGCCTCAATGTCCCTGTCGTACCGGCAAAGTGTTGTTTCATAATAATTTCCTGCAAGTCCGTTAATGGATGAATTCACTCCGTCCGTTACAATATATGATCCGCGGCTTCTGCCTCCTCCTTCAATATAATGCCTGACAGCCTCGAGATAAATTAAATGGGTAAGGCAGAGGTCCGATATCCTGAAACATGCTGCAAGCTCTCCTGCTGATGACGCCCCGAGCCTGCTTCTAACCGATTCATAAAGAGCAGATGCTTCTTCAGCAGCCTCTGTAACTTTCTGTCTGTCGCGGATGATACCGGCGGCCTGCGACATCCTGTGACGGATCTTTGCAAGGATTTGCCGCCCGGATTTGTCGTCCGGCGATTGCAACCATACCAGTGCAGCATCCAGAACCTGGGTTATTCCATTTCCGGCTGATGCCATGAATTCGTCCCTTTCAGGCGGCAGATTATTATACCTCCTGCTTATGAATTCCGCTGCACGGAAGCTTCCGGCCTGACCTGAATTAAGGGCCGAGCCTCCCGGCCTGCCAACTCCGTGAGAACCATTTACCTCACCCACCGGGAAAAGATGCTTCAAATCCGATTCCCACCAGATGTCTGCCTTAAGCCCGCCGTTGTTGTGCTGAGCACAGATCCCGATTTCAACAGGCTCTGTTGAAAGGTCTATCCCATGATCCCTGTAAAGTTCGTAAGCCGGCCGGTTCATCGACAGAAGCCTCTCAAGCGGAGTCTCCAGCAATGATTCGCTGCTTTCAAGATAATCCCTGGCCACAGGGTCAAGTTCACTGTGATTGAACGTATCCTTTTTCTCCCATGCAAGGTTTTTACGGTAATCCATGAAAACCTTTCTCCCCTTCTGTACTTTTTCCTGCCATACGAGCAAATCTATCAGCGATGACCCGCCGTCAGCCAGCCGTGACGGATCAAACGGCCACTGGTAACCCTTCATAAAAATGGCTTTGGTCAGATCCCTGTAGCTTTTAAAATTATCATTGAGAAATTCCCTTTCATCCTTTCCCGAACTGCCGGTCGAAAAATATCGCGGAATTACCTGCTGGTAGCTCCCCGACAGATTCCACCTGAACTTCAGGGATGCAATCCCGAATTGTGATTCTGTAAGATTCTGTCCGGAAGCACCGGCCCTGTATGCCATACCGGGCGACCCGGTCTGTGAAAACGGATACACACTGTCCTCATACATCTCACCCGGTCCGCCGGTCCCCATGATTATGTTGACAACGTTGAACACTACAAAAGCATCAAAGGGATCCTTTTTCGATGTGTCGATGGCCAAAGCCCCTGTTACCCTGCTTCCATCCTCGCTCGTCAGCAGTTCAATCACCTGATGGTTGTCAAGTACCTTTAAATTTCTTTTGCGGACCTCACCTGCCAGCGCCTCTACCATCATCCCCGATGTGTAAGGACCGGCCGAGGTTGCCCTTGCACGGGGATCATTGTCGGTTTTATATCCTGCAAATGAGCCATATTTATCACGGGGAAAGGGAACGCCCAGACCAACCAGCTTTATGAAAGCCTGAACCGATCCCTGGGCTTCGCAAAGTGCAATATCGCCATGCATGCACTTCCCGTTAAACAGATCCTGAGCCATCTCTCTTACCGAATCAGGCTCACCGCCGGCAAGAGAGAGCTTGTAATAAGTCTGCTTGTCGGAACCGGCATTGTTCGAAGTGCCTCCTCCCCACTGCGCAGTAACCAGAAGTATATCTTCAACGCCCATTGAGCTGAGACTTACTGCCGCATTCAGTGAGGCAGCACCGCTTCCTATTATCAGGGTGTTGAGACTGTAATACCTTACTGAAAAACGATCAGTCCGGATTATTTCACTTTCCATCGGCTATCATTTTCTTCAGCTCACTCCCGTATATTTCCCTGTCGCGTATCACGCATCCTCCGGGCCTCAGGTTCCTTATCAGCCTGGTGCAGCCCGAGCAGGTGATGCATGTTTTCTTCGCGTCGGCCTTTCCAGTATTCATCAGATCGAGGGGCATCGAGGGATAGGCAAACGAATTTCTTCCAAAACCTGCAAAGGTGGCTCTGCCGCTGCCGATAACGGCGGCAGCCACACATGGGGCAAATTGCCTCAGATATGACCAGCCTGATCCGACCATTGCTATCCCTGGAAACCTTTCATGGAACATGGCAGTGCCATTTATCATTCTGATCACTCCTTCGAGAGGATGCTCCCCGGGAACCTTGCTGCCCGGAACCGGAGTATCGTAAGGCCTGCTGACATGAGGATTATGATAGGGACTTCCCATCGTGATGTTCAAAAGCCCAATACCGCGTGAGGCAAGTTGCTCAACGAGCTGAAAGCTCTCTTTGAAGTCAGGTTGGCCTTTTTCATCTACTCCGAATCCGCCGGCATATAAATCGGAAATCCCCAGGCGGGTTGTAATCATTATCTCCGGTACATAATCCCTGATCCTATCAATTGTCTCCAACAGGAAACGGAACCTCCTGCCGGTCTCTTCTCCTCCGAAAATGCTGTTTTTCCTGGTTTTTGCCGCCAGAAGGTCAATAACGAGATAACCGTGGCATGCCTTCAGGTCAATTGCATTGAATCCGGCCCTGTATGCAAGCCTTGCCGACTCAACAAACCTGTCGGAAATTCTCTTCAGATCATCGTCGGAAAGAATATCCGGCGGCGTCCTGTCAAGGGTTGGATTGGGAGAGGCCACCTGGGGCTTCGGAACACCTCCGGGCTTGCTGTAACGCCCCGAATGAGTAAGCTGTATCACAAGAAACGGATCAGGTGCCTGAATGCAGGCATGTTTCCTCACCTCATCGTTGAGCCGGGCAAAAGAATCATAGCTGAGCTTGTTTATCCAGAGCTGATGCGGCCCCGACCTGCCCTCATGAACCACCGAAACAGCCTCATACCATATTATTCCGCTTCCCCCTGAAGCGTATCGCAGATAACGCCTCCTGGTAAGCTCCGAAGGGGAACCATCATTTTCGGAATCATGAGCCTCCATTGGCTGTACAACCAGACGGTTGGCAATCCTGGATCCTGCAACATCACAGGGGAGCAAAAGAGAAGTTACATCATCACTCCATGGCAGCTCCAGTTTCAGTTCAACTGCCTTATTGCGAAGTTCTTCGCCTGTTTTGTATCTGAACCGCTCGTGCATCGTATTTCCGATATAAGCAGTAAATGTACAAAAAAACGTAAGCAGGGGAAAAACCAGTCATCCCTGATTTTTCGATTCACTATAATAAGGGGCTGCTTTCCTGCTAAAAATAAAAGTTGGATGAGTTGAACCTCGGATTGACTACATTGTTGTAGATGGAACCGAATGTATAGGTGAGCTCAATGCCGCCGTTAATCCGGTATCTCGTTGCCAGCTCCCTCAGCCTCAACAGTCTTTCTGCTTCTGTGATGCCTCCTTTCTTGAGGTTGAGCTGGTCGTTGATATGGGCAACGCCTCCTTCTATTTCAACTGACAGCCCCTTGAAAATCCTTATGTTAAGCGATGAGTTCAGCTGAATCCTGTTCTTTGAAAAATCGTGGAAATAGTTCGACCCGACAAGCATTACTGCTATTGAACCCCATTTCTTCCTGACTTCAAACGCTACGTTCAGCCTTTGAAGGAAAAGATTTTCCTTCACCTTGTTAAATACAGTGGTGTCGATGTAGTTGTTTGCCTGCAAACCTGCACCGTACAGTATCCTCAACTGCCTGTGCGTTGCCTCACTGTATGGAAAGATATCATACTCGACTGAAGGAAGTATGTTTGTTGCCAGATTGTAGTTCTCGCGCGTTGATGATCCAATATCCCACCTGAGGCCGGCAGACCAGTGTTCGCTCAGACTTTTTACAAACAGATTCTCTATTATCAGGTCGCTGGTTTTATAAACATTCACAGTTTCATTCTCAGTCCCGACATCTTCAATGAATTTTTCCCTGTTGTAGAAATGGTCCATCTCAATCTCAAGCTTTATATCGGGGGTTACCTTGCTTATATTTAAGGAGTTTCTCAGAAAAAGCTCTTTATTGGTCTCTTCCGAGTCAAACCTCGGTTCAGTTGATATTGAAAAAACCCAGTTATTCCAATTGTCAACAACCTCCTGCTCCTCCAGATTGCCTGTATGATTAATCTCAATTTCTTCGAAAAGCGGGGTTTTGGCAACATACCTCATTAGTCCCATCTTCAGCATATTGGTTCTCTTCTCCCTTTCAATTGTATTAGTCTGGTCAGCATTTGTAGTATAGGTCAGGGTGTCGTCCATTCCCTGAAACTTCCCCTGGCCTTGGAATACAAAGGTGAATTGCTCCCCTCCGCTTCCCGTATTCTGATCAGTGACCAGAATGTAAACCTCAGCCTCCCTGACATCCCTGACATAGTTAATGTAAGGGATCTCCTGCCTGGTGTAGTTCATGTCACAATCCCTGCAATCGAGAAATATCTTTACTGCGTTGATCCTGACCGAATCATGAGCAACTGCTTCCTGTGAAAGCAAGTTCTGAGGCAGGATGACTGCCAGAATAAGAAAGAAGGAAAATCCAATTATTTTTCTCATATTCAATTATTTATCTCTAAAAAGGGAGCTAAGGGAACTCGCGGCAAATATCCGCATAAATTTGAATTAATATAACTACGAAAATGTTATAACAGAATGATTTAACGATTTTTAACAACCCCCGGGGCAGGTCATTCAGGTTTCCCGTATTCTTCATCTTCCTCCTCTTCGTCGAGCCACTCATGGACCGGTTCCTGAGGGCCCTCCTTCCGGTACACGACAGCGAGGATCATCCCGGAAATGAATCCGAGCATATGCGACTCCCATGAAACATTTTCATAGATATCGGGGAAGATACCCCATACCATTGAACCATAGATAAATACTATCAGAAGAGACAGGGCGACCAACCTGAAGTATTTCCGTATGATGCCGCTGAAAAACAAAAATGAGGCAAATCCGTATATCAGGCCGCTGGCCCCGATGTGCCACGACGGCCGACCGGCCAGCCACACGGAAAGACCCGTCAGGAACCAGGTCCACAGTGATACCCTGAGAGCAATTTCGGAATAGAAATAAAAGAAGGCGGTACCGAGAAAAAAAAGTGGAAGGCTGTTGTTGAAAAGGTGCCTGAAGCCGGAATGTACGAAAGGAGAAAACAATATACCGGCAAGACCTTTCATTTCAAGAGGATAGATGCCCAGCCGGGTAAGATCCAGCTCAAACATTATCTCAACTGCCTTCACAAGCCACATCAGGAATACAAAAATTCCGGGTATCAGCATGCTCAGCCTGAGCTTCTTCAGGTAGAACGATTTATCGTTCCCGGAACTGCTTTCTGACTTTGACATGGGCCTGGCAGGTCTGTTAGTTGGCTGGCAGCCATTCCGTCATTTCTGTTGTGCCGGATAATTCATATTCTAATCTCTTCCCGGAAATTCAATTCCTGCCGACTTTCTGATCCTGTCGAGCGTAAGCATCAGACCGGCACTGAATGAAAGCGGCACGGCAGGGCTCTCCCTGAGCTGCCTGTCGAGGCAGTTCATAACCTCCTCTGCTTCCCAGTGATATCCCAGTGCAGGAGGTGTGAATACAAAAGTTTCCTTTTCCTTGCCGTGAAGCTCAAGTATCACCCTTTGATTCATATCCCGTCCCCGCGAAACAGTCAGATTCCCTTTTTCGCAAAGAAGATCACAGCCTATCCCGTTGTTTGTCCCGAATGAACTGTAAATGGTAGCCATCTTCCCGGAATTATACTTCAGAACCGCAGCTATCGATTCCTCTGATCCGGTCTGACCAAATGACGCTGATGCCTTTACTTCATCAGGGACACCCAGAAATGAAAGGGCATCGATAACCGGATATATTCCAATGTCAAGAAGCGACCCTCCTCCCAGGGAGATATTGAATTTCCGGTCAACCGGATCATAGGGAGGAATGAAGGAGAACCAGGCATGCATGTTGATAATATTACCCAGAATACCTGATCCGATTATTTCATGAGCCTTGATATAAAACGGCTGGAATGGCGGCCAGAGGGCTTCCATCAGGAAGACATCCTGCCGGCGGGCTTCGGCTATCATCTCATCCGTTTCCCTGCTGTTAAGCGAAAATGCCTTCTCGCAAAGCACCGCCTTCTTATTCCTCAGACATAAAAGAGTCTGTTCATAATGCTCCGAATGCGGGGAAGCAATGTAAATCACATCCACTTCCGGATCTCCGGCAAGCTCTTCATACGACGCATAATACTTCCTGAATCCGTGCTCTTCTGCGAACCGCTTTGCCCTTCCGGCATCACGCGATCCGACAGCATACAATTCAGCATTTTCCAGGACCTTCAACCCGTTTGCAAACTTTGCAGCTATCCTCCCGGGTGCTAGGATGCCCCATTTGTATCGTTTTGCCATGAATTCTGATGTTTAAAAGTAAATCGTGTAAAGATAAGCAAAGTGGAGGAAGGGGAAAAATAATGTAAAGGAGTGAGGCATGAGGCGGGAGGCAAAGAAGACGAAGGGACGGAGGGACGAAGAGACGGCATTAAGATTAAGGCGTGAAGGCGTGAAGGCGTTAAGGAGTGATTGTTTGAACCAAATGGATCCGTTCAGGCGGAGATAAAGCTCCGCAGGAGCTTCGGGCTGCCACCGGAAGCCACGAAAGTGGCTTAATGTGAATGACCTCCGGTGCAACCGGAGGCAGGCATCCACACCCCTGCCGTACAGCTCTGAAGGAGCTGAATATCTTTCACATATAAAATATTTTTAAAATTCATGTAATTTTTTTAGTACTATGTATTGCATAGTATAATTATTTTACCATATCTTTGCATTGTATAGTTATATTTATTTAACAGTAGTAATATTTTGAAGGTACTATGAAAATCACACTAAGTGTCAACCTGGGCGGCTTCTCCTTAAATATAGACGAAGACGCCTATTCAGAACTTAAGCGATACCTTAAGAATCTGGAGCTCCACTTTGCCGGGGAAGAGAGCTCGTCGGAAATTCTTTCGGATATCGAAGGCAGAATGTCTGATCTCTTTCGCCAGAAGCTGACCGGCTACAAGCAGGTAATAAATATTACCGACGTGAACGAGATAATCTCAATCATGGGCAGCCCCGAAGATATTTCGAACAACGAAGGCCCGTCGCGGAAGGAAAAATTCTCGACCCCCGGACCCCACCGGATGTACCGCGATCCCGACCGGCGCATAATAGGGGGAGTCTGTGCAGGCATGGGTGCATACTGGGATCTCGAACCATGGCTGATCAGGATTATTTTCCTGGCTCTGGTTGTGGCCGGAGGTATAGGATTCCTTATTTACCTTATCCTTTATATAGTGCTTCCGGAAGCAAAGACAACAGCCCAGAAGATTGAGATGAAAGGCGACCCGGTGAATATCCATAACATAAAGGAAGCCGTGAAGAGCGAGTTTAATACAGTCAGAAAGAACATGAAATTGTAATCATCTAAAATTCAAAAATATGGATCTGGAAAACACAAAAGCACAGATGCGAAAAGGGATACTCGAGTACTGCATCCTGTCGGTACTTTCGAAAAACTCCTGCTATGCAAGCGATATAATAAGGGAACTCAAGGAGGCTAAACTGATTGTAGTCGAAGGAACCCTTTATCCGCTTCTGACAAGGCAGAAAAACTCCGGCCTCCTCAGCTACCGCTGGGAAGAATCGCAACAGGGACCTCCAAGAAAATACTATGAACTCACCGACGAAGGCAAAAATTACCTTGCCGAACTCGATAAATCGTGGGATGAGCTTGTGGAATCGGTTGATCTCATCAGGACAAAGTCATAGCTTATAAACTCTTTAACTGAAAACAAAATGGATAAAACTATCAAAATAAACCTTGGAGGCTCGCTTTTCCAGATTGATGAAGAGGCTTATAAAATCCTGCGCCGCTATCTCCAGGATATTAACGACAGGCTCAAGAACACACAGGGCGGCGCCGAAACAATAGAAGACATAGAATTGCGGATCGCAGAGATTTTCAATTCCCAGGGTGCCGGAGCCGCTGTCATTTCACGGGAGAATGTCGAGACCATGATTTCAATAATAGGCAAACCCGAGGACTTTGATGCGGACGGTGAACCATTAAGTGAACAGGCAGCCAGGCCGCGAACGGCTGAATCAAAGAAACTCTACCGGAATCCCGATGATGCAATACTGGGCGGTGTTTGCGGAGGACTGGCTCCTTTTCTGAATATTGAAGCTGTCTGGATCAGACTTGCCTTTGTCATTTTCACTTTCTTCTTCTTTGTCGGGCCGCTACTCTACATTGCACTGTGGATAGCCCTCCCATCTGCCGCAAGTGATGCTCAGAAAAAGGAAATGTATGGCAGGAATGACTTTCGATCCTCTTTCTCAAATACATCACAATCAGCAATCACAGGAACCCAGACTAAGCCGGCAGGCTCAGGGGCCGGTCATGCGATCAATGAGATACTCAGGGCAATTGGCAAAGTGCTCTTTATCTTTGTCCGGATCATACTGATCATTACAGGGATTACATTTGTGATCGGAGGATTTGCAGCGCTGGTTTCATACATTATGGTATTCTTCCTGGACTATCCCGGCTATTTCTCGACCGGCTCAGTGGGCATAAAATTGTTCTACCTGCCCGATTTCCTCAGCTACATTGTCAATCCTGCCGTTGCACCATGGCTGCTGGTACTGTTGTCATTAATTATAATCCTCCCGCTTCTGGCTCTTATTTACTGGGGTGTCAAGATGATATTCTGGTTCAGGGCGAAGGATGGCATCATCAGCCTTCTGGCGCTGGTGTTCTGGGTGATAAGCCTGGCCGCCTTCTCAATACTACTGTTCAACGAAGGTGTGGGCTTTGCCGAAATGTCGGGACGTGTTTCCGAGGAGGTCATCGAAAAGGCCCCGCGCAACCTTTACATCTCGGCAGACAAAAAGGCAGCTGACCTGAATTTTGACAAGGACATAACATTCGACAGAGATTATACCGTTTTCCTTAATGACGAAAATAAGGAAATCCATATCACCACGGATTTCGACGTCAATCAGTCATCTGACGAATCGCTTATGATCAGGGTAAGGAAAAGGGCAACCGGCAGAAGCAAGTCGGATGCGACTAGGAAAGCCCAGGACATGATTTACAATTACAGAATATCTGCCGACACCATATTTATCGACGAGTATTTCACTATACCTGCAGGAACCAAATGGTCGCTCAATGAGGTAGAACTTGATCTGTTCATTCCTCAGGGCACAATAGTCCATCTCGACAAAACAATGAGGGAAATGTTCAGCCGTCAGCATGAAATTCAGGGCTGGAAATGGGAATACTCCGATAACTATGAATATGAAACAACAGGCAGCAGGGACAATACCTGGATAATGACCGATGAAGGCCTGAAAAGCAAAGCTGAGATTGACCGCAGCGAGTAGTCTGGAAATTTCAATGTTATCTTCCGTTTTTCATTCTTTAAATTCCTTGTACAAACCGGCGCTCAACGATGAGCGCCGGTTTTCATTTTCTGATAATTATGATTCTTGTGTTACCAATCCGGCCAAATTGCTTACTTTAGTCGTCAATCCCGTAAATCCCTGCCCCCATGATGAAAAGAATCATCCTTGCCGCAGCCCTTATATTCACATTTGTCAATTGCAAATCCCAGGAGCCCTCAATTCAGCCCGATACCCTCAGAAAAGACGCCCTCAACGTTTTCATGGAGAGCACCGACTATGTCCGAAAGGAAATCCCGTATGTTAACTATGTCCGCGACATCAGGGACGCCGGTGTTTACATAATCTCCACCAGTCAGAGGACCGGTTCGGGCGGCTATGAATACACATATTTCCTTGTCGGCCAGCATGAATTTGAGGGAATGCGCGATACAATCTCCTTCGTAACAACACCTGACGAGACCACCGAGGGCTACCGGCAGAAAATGGTGAGGACACTGAAAATGGGCCTGATGCGGTATGTGGCGCGTACTCCGCTCGCTCAATATATGAACATTTCATTCAGCCAGCCTTTATCGGAAACCGTTACTGGCGACAAATGGAAAAGCTGGGTGTTCAAGGGGTCACTCAGCAGTTACCTTAACGGCGAGAAAACATACAAATACTATTATCTCACGGGAAACCTTGCGGCGGCAAAAATCACCGAGAAATGGAAGATCGACATAAACGCCAGGTATAACACAAATGCATCTGAATATATAATCGACGGAAGCACCGTCACAAGCAAATCAAAAACCAAGTATGTCACCGGACTTGTTGTGAGAAGCATTTCGGACCACTGGTCGTACGGGGGATCAACAACCATAGGTTCATCAAGTTACAGTAACAAGAAACTTTACTACAACCTGATGCCTGGAATCGAATATGATCTTTTCCCCTATTCCGAATCTACCAGACGGCAGATGAGAGTTTTATATTCAGCTGGAATCAGTCTGGTTGAATATGCCGACACAACAATTTACGACAAAATCAGGGAAAACCTGTTTCTTCATACACTTTCAGCCTCATACGAAGTGATACAGAAATGGGGGTCGATTGATTTCACGCTAACGTACAACAATTATCTGCACGACTGGTCAAAGAACAACCTGTCATTGAACGGCTATTTCAATTTCAGGATTGCCAAAGGCCTTTCCCTGAATTTCGGTGGAGGCGCTTCCTTGATACATGACCAGATAAACCTTGTGAAACAAGACCTTACCTATGACGAAATACTTCTGCAGAGGAAGGAGATTGCCACTCAATATGAATACTACCTGAGCTTCGGCCTTTCCTATACATTCGGGTCGATTTACAACAATGTAGTTAATCCGAGGTTTGGCAACAGCAGTGGCGGCGGAATGATGATAATCATGAACTGATCAGAACCCCCCCGGGTTTTACTAAAGCTTTGAGAACAGGTCATCCATCCCGAGCTTTCTGACATCCTCAACGAATTCGCTGTAAGTTCCGGCAGCCGGATTAGTAACCGGCATCCTGCACTCACCGCAGTCAAGGCCTGCATACTTCATGAACGACTTGCCGACAGCCATCCCTCCGTATTTGTCCAGAAGGTCAATCATGTTTACCGACAGTTGCTGAAGACGTCGTGCCTCCCTGAGATCGCCGGCATTGAATGCCTCAATAAGTTTCAGGTAAAGAGGCGCCGAATAATTGTAAGTGCTGCCCACTGCACCCCTGCAACCCATGGCAAGAGCCGATAGAAGGCATTCATCGTACCCCCAGAGCATTTCATACCTGCCTCCGTCATAATTAAGGCATCTCATGAAATCTGCAAGATCCTCCCCGGTATATTTTATCCCTGTAAAATTCGGTAGCATACCCGATATTTCTTCAATGAATCCATACATTGGCATGCTTACCCCGGTAAGAACCGGAATATGATAAAAATACACCGGCATCCCGGGAACCGATTCGCCTATCCTGGCGCAAAACTCAGCCAGATGACCGGGTGATGAAGGCTTGTAATAAAAAGGCGCCAGAATGGCAATTGCTGAAAGTCCTATCTCCCTGGAGAAAATTGCATTCTCAATGCATTCCCTGTACGATGTGCCCCCAACCAGGTTGATAATGCGAACCTTTCCTCCTGCTTTCAGTCGTTCAGCCCATTTTTCTGCCTGCAGCTGCTTCTCCTTCTGGGTGAGTGATGGACCCTCCCCTGTCGATCCGTTGATGAATGCTCCGATAACTCCATTCTTCTCAATAAAATCATAGTAAGGTCCTATTGTGTCAAACATAATATTGCCGCTTTTGTCCATCGGGGTAAAAGGTGCGGCAACCAAACCATCAAATCTTCCGGCTTTTATCATAGGTCATGTTTTACGGATCTATAAAAGTATCGAAAATCTTTAACCGTTAAGAACGGGAGGCAAATTATTACGACGAAGGCATGAAGGCAAGAAGGCGTGAAGGCTTCTTCGCCGCATACCGCATACCGCATTTCCAGCAACCAAAGGTCCTCCCATATGATTTTTGATGTATATGATTTTTTGATGTAATTTTATACCTGATCACCAGTTAACAGCATTCAGCGACATGAAAGAATTTAAATTCACCCAGCCGGGAACATTCTCTGTGGCCCTGCTCCTTCCCATTCTAATCCTTACCGTGGTGATGCTTATTCTCCATGGATTTGACGAACCTGCACTTGCCATAGTATTGATATTCGTAATAATCACATTCATTATCTGCCTGCTGGCTTTTTACAGGCTTACAATTACTGTCAGCGATTCCCGCGTAGGATTCAGCATGGGAACCGGGCTGATCAAAAAAAGTTATCCCCTTGAGGAGATTGAAAGCTGCAGACCTGTATCAAATCCTTCAATTTACGGCATCGGCATTCACTGGACACCCGACGGATGGCTCTACAATGTTTCAGGCCGTAAAGCCATCGAGCTTACTTTCAGAAACCGGAAAAAAATAAGGATCGGGACCGACAGGCCGGAGGAGATTGCTTCAATAATCAATAAAATGCTGGGGAATACCGGCAAGATTCCTGACTATGTTTCAACGGTCGAATCATCAGGCAAATCGGGTATGATGATACTTGCAGTTGTTATTCTTCTGGGCCTTGCCTTCCCCGCCATTCTTATACTGTCAGGAAGTAAACCAATGGTTGCAACAGTTACCGACACAGCCCTGAACATTGAGGGAATGTACGGAATGAGAGTCGATTATTCAAAGATACTAAGCTGTGATACAATTGTTTCACTTCCTGCTATAAAAGTAAAAACCAACGGATATGCCTTTGGGAAAATCCTCAGGGGAAATTTCAGGCTCCGTACCGGAGAAAAAGTTAAAATGTTCATCGATAAGGGAAACCCGCCGTTTATCCATATCAAAACAGATGATACAGATGTCTTTCTTAACCTTAAGGATGCTGACCTTACGAGGAAACTGTTCGCAGATATCACCAGATATTCCGGAAACAGGATTGATTGAGTTCAGGTCTTTCGTACAAAAGAAGGTAAGCAGGATTTCTCAGGTGAAAAACCACACAAATCCCATCAAATCCATTTACACATTCTGATTATTGAAATTTTTTATTTCTGCAACTCCTGCCATTTTTTACTCCCCTGCCCTAGGTGAGGGCTAATATCCTGCTTATGTGGTATTTCAGTCCCATTAGTGGCGAAATGGTTTTTCAGTCAACTCACAGTCTGCCAAACCATAAACAACATTCCGGTTGGTTGATCTATTTCGCCCCATACGGGGCTTTGCATCATTGGCGGCCTTAAGGACGGGCTTCGCCCATCCCTAAATCATGTAAGGCCTACGGCCTGAGACCAGGCATGGAACATGTTGCAGCAAAAGGGCAGGGCTGGTGATCTGATTTAACCTATCTCTATAAATGGTTGTAATACAGCGTTCTATAGCCCCACTTTAGGGGGGTTGGGGGGTAGAACAAGCAGGGATGACATGCCATCTTCTGGGGGGTTACGAAAGCTTTCGGGAGGGGGGTAAACAAAAAGGGGAACCGGACAATGATACTAACTTGCAAAAAGATGTGGATAAAAGAATAGGTATTGCTCAGGGGAAAATCCATTCAGATCCAAGGGTGTTTTGATTCCGTAGACAATAAGGCGTAAGAAAATCCGTAATAATCTTCATGAAACTGCTCAGCCAAAGATGAAGACCTGGAGTACATCAGGCGGAACCCGTATTATCCGTGTCCTTTCGGGACGCAGTAATGTATTCCTTGTAACCAACGGAACCAAAAACATTCTGGTGGATACAGGCATCGGTTTAGAGTGGCGTCTGTTAAAGCTGCGTCTTAACAAGCTGACTGTGTATCATATCGATTGCCTGATCCTGACCCATTCCCATTTCGACCATGCCGGAAATGCCGCAAGGATAAGGAAAGCGTTTAAAACCCCTGTTATTGTCCACAGCAAGGAAGCGCAGTTTCTTGCCTCCGGAACAAGCCCCGTTCCCCGCGGAACCTTCGCCTTCTCAAAGGCAATCGTTAAATTGTTTTCAGCGGTGGAATCCTCGATTGGTAAATACAAATCGTGCCGGCAGGATATTATTGTTGATTCGGTTTACGATTTGAAGGATTTCGGAATCAACGCCTGCATACTTCACACACCCGGACATACTGCCGGTTCGGTAAGTGTAATAATAGAAGATGAAATTGCGATTGTCGGAGATGCCATGTTCGGGATTATCCCCGGATCGGCATTCCCTCCCTTTGCAGAAGACCCCCGGCAGCTTATCATTTCATGGGGCAAACTCCTCGACACCGGATGCTCGCTGTTTCTTCCCTCGCACGGATCTGCAAACACCAGGACAATGGTGCAGAAAGACCACCACATGAGGAGGTGATCACAAGCCGAACCTGAGTGAAGCAAAACCGCCTATCAACTCAACTGTCTCGTCAAGCCCGAGCCAGGATGAATTAACACAGAGGTGATAAGTATCTGCCGCACCCCAGGGCTTACTGCTGAAATAGTTGTAATATGCCGCCCTCTTCTTGTCGGCTTTCTCTATAAAATCACGGGCTTTGTCGGGTGTAAGCTTCTGCTGTTCCGCTATCCTGTGCACACGGTCGGCAAGATCGGCAGAGACAAACACATTCAGGATTCGTGGATGTCCGGTCAGCACATAATCGGCACACCTTCCCACAAACAGGCATGACCCCTTATCGGCCAGCTTCCTGATAACATCGCTTTGTATCTTGAAAAGTGTCTCGTTGTTGAGATAATAAGTTGAAAAAGGCTCTTCGGCGATTGTGCCCCTGAGCCCGAACAATCCGCCGAAAACACTGTATAATTTTTTCTCATCGGCCTGTTCGAAGAATTCCTTTCCAAGACCGCTTTCCTGTGAAGCTAACTGAATAAGCTCCTTGTCGTAAAATGCAATGCCAAGCTTTGTTGCAAGCTTCTCTCCTATTATCCGGCCACCGCTTCCAAGCTGACGGCCGATCGTAATTACAAATTTACTTTTCATTCGACCTTTAATTTTGCTCCATGGATTTTTGTTTTAGAATTGACTTCCTGTACTGCACAGTAAGCATGTAAATGGCTACTATAGCCGACAGGGTGTCGGCAGCAGGCATACTGTACCATACGCCCTTTACACCGAAAAATGCCGGGAAGATCAATAGTCCCGGCAAAAGAAAAAGTACCTGGCGTGTCAGTGACATGAAAATAGCCTTGCCCGCCATTCCAATACTCTGGAAGAAGGTTGAGGCAACCATCTGGAACCCGACAATAGGAAAAACCAACATGACTATCCTCAGTCCCGGAGCAGCAATTTCAATCAGCTCCTTATCGCTGGTAAATATAGAAGCAACGGCATGGGGAAAGAACTCCCCCAGAAGAAAACCCAGCGTCATCACTCCGGTCGCAAGAAATATTGTCAGTTTCAGGACGGAAGTGACCCTGTCGTACTGCCTGGCCCCGAAATTGTATCCGGCAATGGGCTGCATCCCCTGGTTCAGCCCGAAGACGATCATTACAAACAGAACTGCAACCCGGTTTATTATTCCGTAAGCTCCAACCGCCATGTCGCCTCCATGCCGTATCAGGCTCTGATTGATAATAATTACAATTGCGCTTGCAGTTACATTCATGAGAAAGGGAGCCATTCCTATCGACATGGAATCCCTGACTATCTTCGATTTCAGCCTGAATGTGCCCTTCAGGAAATGAATTGAACGGCTTTTATCAGTAAAATAAAACAGCTGCCACAGCATCATCGATGTCTGTGCAATCACAGTGGCCAGTGCGGCGCCCTTTATGCCCCAGCCGAAAACAAAGATGAACAGTGGTGCAAGCCCAAGGTTGATGATAACAGAAAAGATTGTGGCATACATCGATCTGACAGGATTCCCCGAAGCCCGCATAAGGGCATTCAATCCGAAATACATATGGGTCACCACATTGCCAAGTGTGATTACAAGCATAAAATCATGGGCGTAGGGCAGTGTATCAGGACTTGCGCCAAAGAAAAGAAGTATTGGATCGAGGAACAACAGAACCATAACTGTGTACAGCGACCCCAGAATCAGGTTAAGTACCAGGACATTGCCAAGTATTGTGTTTGCCGTGCTGTAATCTTTCTGTCCGAGCCTCAGCGACAACAGCGCTGAAGCCCCGACACCGACGAGCGATCCGAAAGCTGCGGCAAGGTTCATAAGCGGGAAAGTGATTGCAAGACCCGAAATTGCCAGCGCCCCTACCCCCTGGCCTATGAATATGCTGTCGATAATATTGTACAGCGATGCAGCAGTCATGGCAATCACCGAGGGTATGGCATACTGAAGCAGTAGCTTACGGATATTCTCCGTCCCAAGCGCAAGAAGTGACCCTTTCTGTTCCATAATTCAAACTTCAATATTAAAGGAAAACTAAGGACAAATTGAGAATTGTTCAATTAAATTTGCAGCAAAGTCTAACTAAACCGAAAAGCAGCAGAATGAAGTTTCCAAAATCATATCTCATAATCCTGGCACTCGTCGTCCTTGCAATAATCCTGCTCTCCGGCAAACTCATTGCATGGGGACTGGCTGTTCTCGGCGCAGCTTTGATAATTCTGGGAATCCAGCAGCTGATCAAACTGAATGTGAAAGTCAGCCTGTTTGAGAACAATATTAAAAAACTCGACGAGAAAAATAATGACCTGGCAAAGGAGAACAAGGATCTGGCCAGGGAAAACGACTTTCTCAGGGAAAGACATTTCCAGGTCACTCAGATCAAAAGCATCCTTGAGCTCAACTTGTTTGAAATCGACACCAAATTCTCGCGCCCGGTAACCAGTAAGGAAGAATATGACGGCAGGGACATCAAATATTTCGGAAGCCTGAGTGTATCGCTGAAGGCAAAGTACGGCATAGACATCAAGGAACTCAGGTTCAAATACGACAGCGTAAGCGATGTGCTTACCGTCGCAAATATAAATCCCAAATTCCTTTCCTTCGGAACCAGAAAGATGGAATGGGACTTCTTTGAGATTCTTGAATACAGGAGCCAGAACGTCTTTGCGGACCCAAAATGGATGGTCAGCTTCGACCTCTACGAGTATGCCGCCAGGCTGAAGGAGAAATACCGCGTGAGCCTGGAAAACTCAATTGAGAAAGGACCCGATGAATTTGAATGGATCTATAAACCCATCAGGGAGAATGTCGAAAATGCAATCAAGGTACTGTTTCGGAATATTTGCCCGAATATTAACATAGCCGAAAAGGCCGATGATTCATTTATTCCACTCGAAAAACTGACTTTCGGCCCGGAACTGGCGAAGAAAAGATTGTCAGAACAAAACTGATCAGAGCCCGTTGTCTCCTGAAACATCCAGGACCGCGGTCAGAGCAGCATCCTCACCCTGATTGTTCCCTTTATTGCCTTCAGTTCATCTATTATTTCCGAACCAAGACAGCTTTCAGTGTCAACTATAACATAACCTATTTCAGAATCGGTCTGAAGGTATTCGCCCGCAATATTTATACCCCTTGATGTGAAAACATAGTTGACCTCCCTCAGAATACCCGGCTCATTCTTGTGTATGTGAAGGAAGCGCTGGGCGTTATTATTGGGCTGAAGGGATAACTGAACAAAATTCGTGGCTCCGATTGTCGATCCGGTATCGCTGTACCTCACCAGTTTCTCGGCTACTTCAGTACCGATGTTATGCTGTGCCTCAACAGTGCTTCCTCCGACATGGGGCGAGAGCAGCACATTGTCATACTTCTGAAGCTCCGATACAAACGGATCATTATTCGAAGCCGGCTCATCCGGGAACACATCAAGTGCGGCACCGAGCAGCCGTCCCGACTCAAGCGCCGAAGTTAAGGCCTGGATGTTTACAACCGAACCCCTGGATGCATTAACCAGGCATGAACCCCAACGCATCAGGGCAATTTCCTTCTCGCTTATCATATTCCTCGTCAGTGGTGTCTCGGGAACATGAAGAGTAACAATCTGCGACACGGAAAGAAGCTCCTCGAGGGAGGAACAGGCCATAGCCTTTCCCAGACTAAGCTTTTTTGCAATGTCATAATAGTACACGTTCATCCCAAGGGCTTCCGCAAGAATCGAAACCTGCGACCCGATATGACCATAACCCACTATACCAAGGTTCTTGTCGCGGACTTCAAAACAATTTGCCGCCGACTTGAGCCACTTCCCCTTATGTGCAGCTGCATTTTTGACCGGTATGTTTCTCATCAGAAGAATCGCCTCAGCAATAACCAGCTCAGCCACCGACCTGGTGTTCGAAAAAGGCGCATTGAAAACCGGAATCCCCATCAGCCTTGCAGCATGACCGTCAACCTGGTTGGTGCCGATGCTGAAACAACCAATAGCAAGAAGCTTCCCCGCCTCATTCAGAACTTCCTTCGTGATATGAGTCCTCGACCGGATCCCGACAATATTTGCACTCCTGATCTTCTCCTTCAGAAGCTCATCATCAAGTGCATTGGGAAACGATTCTATATTATTATAACCGTTTGAAGTGAAAAAATCTATTGCACTTTTATGAATCCCTTCAAGCATAAGAACCTTTATCTTGTCCTTGTCCAATGAATACTTCCTTACCATTTCCGGATATAAATTAAAAGCAGAACCTCTGTTTGGGTTACAAATATAAAATAAAATATACTCGAATGTTTCATTTAATTACACCTCAGCAGATTTCACTCCGGAGAGGAATTGGCTGGAAGACCGAAAACAGACGTGTCCTCCGTAGCCTCGGCGAAGGAGGAAGACAGAAGAAAGAAGTAAGAAAAAGTTCTGCCAGTTGTGAAGGTCGTGCAGGTCGTGCAAGTCCTGCAGGCAGGCTGCCCTGTAGAATAGCTGAATGCTGACAGCTGATAGCTTTAAGCTTACATATTCCTGCTAAAAAAAATTGTAAATTTACTCCTTACAAAATTCCTTTAAGTGATGAATGATCTCTACCCCGATTTCTTTGCCAGATTTTACGATGTGATTTACCACCAGGTGAGGGATGGTGTCGACAACCGTTTCTACCTCGACAGGATAAGTGAATGCAAAGGCCGGATCCTTGAGATAGGAAGCGGTACAGGCCGCCTCCTGACCGAAGCCCTTGCCAACGGAGCTGATATCTACGGGATAGATATAAGCCCGGCTATGCTGGAAGTCCTCAGGGCAAAGCTCCCGCCTGAACACCGGCACAGAATCAGCCTTCAGAGTATTGTTGATTTCAGGATGGATACCGGCTGCGACCTTATTATAGCTCCTTTCAGGGTATTTATGCACCTGACTGAGCTTACCGACCAGCTGAAATCGCTGAACAACGTCTGCAGGAACCTTAACCCTGGTGGAAAATTCATCTTCGATGTCTTCAATCCCGATCTGAAACCCCTTATCTCCGGCCTTGACAACGTTACCGATTTCGATGGTGAATATGAACCCGGAAAATCGCTCCGGAGAATCACCTCAACAAAGCCCGACCTGATAAACCAGGTAATCAACATCACTTTCAGAATGGAATGGAACGACGGAGAATCAGTCCATTCAAGTGTTTGGGAAACACCGCTAAGGTATTTCTTCAGATTCGAACTGGAGCACCTTCTCGAGCGATCTGAATTCGCAAGCTACCGCATCGCGGGCGACTTCGACGGCGGTGAACTGACCGGCGACTCAAAGGAATTCATTGTAATCTGTTTCAAATAACCTCTGTTCCTTATGGTAAATTTCAGAAAAACCCGGATGTCTCCATTTAGCGCCGGTCTGCCTGCCGCTGCAGCCGTAATTCTTTCGCTTGTCCTGTTCGCTTGCAGCAACAGCAGTCCTGATCCTGTTTCTTACGTTAACCCTTACATGGGCAATATCAGCCATCTGCTTGTCCCCACCTACCCGACCGTTCATCTTCCTAACAGCATGCTGAGGTTCTACCCGAACAGGGAAAACTTCACTTCAAACACCATGAGGGGATTTCCTCTTAACGTGATATCACACCGTTCGGGCAAGATCTTTAATCTTGCACCTGTTTCCGGAAGTCCCGGAGATATTCAGCGGAGTCCCGAATTCACTTTCGATAACGAAACTGTCACTCCGTATTTTTATTCGGTTACGGTTGAGGATCCGGTCTGTGATGTGAAATTCGCCCCTGCAGCAAAATCAGGATTTTATTCGTTGAGTTTTGATGAAGGCGCCAGGCCGGGAGTGGTGATCCGTACAACAGGTCAGGGAGAACTCAAAGGCAGCGGCAGCAGCATAACGGGGTTTGACACTTTCAACGGTGTCAGAACCTATCTGTATCTCGAATTCAGCAAGAGTCCGGCCGGATTCAGTGTCGAACCGGGTGAACGGATAATTATGGCTTCCTTTGAACCGGAAGCAGCAAGCGAAATAAATATCCGTTACGGCCTGTCGTACATCAGCACCGACCAGGCCAGGAAAAATCTTCTCAGTGATATTTCCGGATGGAACATAGCGGAAGTGTCATCCGCTGCCAGGGAGAAATGGAACTCGGTCCTCTCGTCGATTCAGACAGAGGGTGGAACCGAACAGCAAAGGAGGGTGTTTTACACATCACTCTACCGGGGTTTTGAAAGGATGACAGACATTACCGAGGACGGACAATATTTCAGTATCTGGAGCAATAAAACCGAATCAGCCGACGACACGGCATTCTTCACCGACGACTGGGTATGGGATACCTATCTTGCGCTGCACCCTCTTCAGGTAATACTGAACCCGGCCGATCAGGATGAGAAGATAGCCTCATACATCCGCATGGCAAGACAGTCGGGATGGATGCCAACCTTCCCAACGGTTACAGGCGACAACCATGCAATGAACGGAAATCATTCCGCAGCCGTTATCCTGGACGCCTGGAACAAGGATATCCGCGGATTCAACCTGGAGGAGGCTTATGAACATCTTAAAAAGACCATCCTCTATGAGACAAAACTTCCCTGGGTAAGGGACAGCGCCACATGGCTCGATAGTTTCTACGACCGGAAGGGATATTTCCCCGCACTCCGGAAAGATGAGCCGGAAACATGTACGAAAGTCCATTCCTTCGAGAAGCGGCAGTCGGTTGCAGTTACGCTCGCCTCATGCTATGACGACTGGTGCATGGCTCAGATGGCAAGGGAACTGGGAAAGGAGGATGATTATAATTTCTTTATCAAACGAAGCCTTAACTACAGGAACCTGTTCAACAGCGAAACCGGATTCTACCATCCGAAAGACAGCATGGGCAACTGGATCGAGCCTTTTGATTACCGCTACGACGGAGGGATGGGAGCCCGCGATTACTATGACGAAAACAATGGCTGGACGTATATCTGGCAGCCCTACCACGCCTTCGGCGACCTCATTTCAATGATGGGAGGAAAGGAAGAGTTCGACCGCAAGCTCGACAGGCTCTTTACAGAAAGCCTCGGCAAATCAAAGTGGCAGTATTACTCAACCCTCCCCGATGCAACAGGGAATGTGGGACAGTTTGTCATGGGCAACGAACCGTCAATGCACATTGCCTATATGTACAATCTTGCAGGTAAACCATGGAAGACCCAGAAACGGGTAAGAATGCTGATGGACACCTGGTTCAGGGACGACCTCATGGGAGTTCCGGGTGACGAGGACGGCGGCGGACTGTCGGCATTCTACGTCTTCTCGGCAATGGGCTTTTATCCTGTGACGCCCGGTGTTCCCGAATACCAGATCGGAAGCCCTGTGTTCAGCAGTATTAAAATAAATCTTCCCAACGGAAAGACCTTTACAATCATAGCTGAAGACAACAGCCAGACAAACAAATATATACAGTCGGCAACGCTTAACGGCAACGATCTGACAACGACGGTTTTGTCTCACCGTGACCTTGTGAACGGCGGGAAACTGGTTCTGAAAATGGGGGCGCGACCAAACCGGGACTGGGGAATGGAATAACAACTGTCAGATGGCAGATTTTGATGTAATAATTTCCGGGGCTGGTCCCGCCGGATGTACGGCAGCTCTGGCGCTGGGGTCATCGGGACTCAGTGTTGCACTAATAGAAAAGGAAAAGTTCCCCCGGGAAAAGGTGTGCGGAGATGCCATCCCTGCCTATGTCCCTAAAGTGCTCACAACGATCGATCCTTCATACCGGGCTGCTCTTGAAGAAGTTCAGGATAAACAACCGGTCAGCATCTGCCGTTATGTGGCTCCCGGCCGGACCGCCCTCGACATCACGTTCCGTGAAAATGGAATGGTGTGCCGCCGGTCGGTCTTCGACTCCTTCCTCCTTAATCTTGCTTCCCGGCTTGATAACCTGACTGTTATTACAGGAACACAGATAAAGGATATCCGGGCCGGAAGCAAAGGGTTTGCCGTGGGTACCGGAAACGGTGACGAATTTACTGCAAAACTGCTTATAGGATGCGACGGAAGCACAGGTGTCTCAAGAAGGATCCTTGCACCTTACAAACATGAACCTTCTGAAGGATCGGTGGCTGTCAGAGCTTACTTCAGCGGCATAAAGGACAATCCTCCTGAAACCCTGGAGTTTCATTTCCTTAAAGAACTGCTCCCGGGCTATTTCTGGATCTTCCCCCTTCCCGGAAATGAATTCAATGCAGGGATAGGAATGCCGTCGGCAATTGTAACCTCACGGAAAATAAACCTCAGGGACATGATGATGAGGATCATTGAGACCGATCCGGTAATCGGGCCCAGATTTTCCGGTGCCACAATGAAAGGGGATATTAAAGGATCTTACCTTCCGCTTTTCACCCGTAAAAGAAAAATCTCCGGCGAAAGATTCATGCTTTGCGGCGATGCAGCCTCACTTGTGAATCCGGCAACGGGCGCCGGAATCGGACAGGCCATGCAATCGGGAAGATATGCAGGATGGCAGGCCGTTAAATGCTTCGATAAAAACGATTTTTCGGAATGTTTAATGAGATCATACGATAAGACGCTGCATGAAAAAATCTGGAAGGAGAACAGAAAGTACCTTTTTATCCTCAGACATGTCCTGTGTCATGAAAACAGGTTGAATCTGATAATGAATATGGCAGCTGACTCCTCCGTAGTATCGCGTCTGATAGGAAAAATCATCTGAACCGCGGCGGGGATGAATCTGTAATAATAATCAAAAATAAATACAGGAAAAAAATGCCCTGCTACTGAACAATTACCTAATTTCATGGTTTATTCCAAAAATCCGTATCCATGAAGAAAACACTTTTTCTTGCAACAGTATCCCTGCTGTTTGTAACAGTTCCTGTTATGTCTCAGGGTCTTCTCAACAAGGTAAAAAAAGCCGTTTCAAAAGAGATCCTCGAAATTACCGGTGATGATTCCGGCTCCGCCGCATCCGAAGCTGGCGCCGAACCTTCCAGCGCATGCGATGATGCCGTTTTTTTAATCGATCTTGAAAAATACAAGCTCGATTACAAAGAGACTTCAATAAGCATGAAGGACGACGGTAGCATCCTGATCAGGGACAGGATTGGAGGCAAATATTACATTGTAAGTAACGGTGTTACAGAAGGACCATTGGGAAAGGACGATGCAAGGATAAAGGAATTCCAGGCAATTGATGGTGAAGACACGCAAGACTACGACAACGATGAGTGGGCAGAAAAGTATCCGTCCTACATCTCGCGATCGGGAGAAAAATATCTTATCCGCTTTGGCGGGAAAAACTACGGTCCTTATGCCCTGATAAGCGATTTTACAGTTTCACGTTCAAGGGATAAGTTCGCCGCAATAGTCACTGAGAATATTCTGATGAGTGAATCAGAGGGGAAAAAGCTTGAAGAAGCAATGAAAAATGCCAAAACTGATCAGGAACGAATGGACATTGCAATGAAAATGAGCCAGCAGATGCAGAACCAGATGCAGGCAGGCGGCCCCCAGTCAATCCAGCCCGTAATGGTCTCAAACGTTCCCGGGGCGGTCTACGACCCCATGACGTGGATGGGAGGCAGATTGAACAACAGGATAAAAATCGATGACATCCTGGTAAAATCCCATGACAGGATCCTCGACCTGAAGGGAAATTCTGTGGTTAAGCTAAACCAGAACGAAGACAATTCCGGGGATATCTTTGTCAGTTCATCGAATGACAGATATGCCTCCTATATTTACGGCACGCTTGCTTTCAGCGACAACACCAGACTTACTGAACTTTTCAATCCCTGGCTTAGTAAGAAGGATGGAAAGGTTTACCTGAATTATATGTACTATTCTCCTGGTAAAAACGCCATCATGCAATGCTCCCTGCCCTTTTAGCCGCTTGAATAAATAAGGTTGCTGAAATGTTGTTTAAGCCACGGGCATGGAAGATTTCTTCCCGCCTGATATTCTTGTTGCTGTTTTTTCCTGCCACCGGAGGAACGACCTTCCAATGCCCTCTGCCTGAAGACGATTACAAAAAGATTTTTGGAAATGACTGGGATAAGGCGGAAGAATTTGTAAAAGATAATGAAGAATGGATGAAACGCCTGTCTGAGATTCTTGATATCTCCTATCCTGAGGCCGTTTCTGTTGTGTTCCCTGAACTTGTCAGATACTCGGCTCTGCGCGACAGGATCGAGGTTGCCCTGCTTCAGACGCTGTATATTAATCTTGGTGAGGAGTATGCTGATTTTTCAATCGGATACCTTCAGATGAAGCCTTCCTTTGCCGCGGCTGTTCACGGTAACAGCCATCTTCTGAGAGGAAAGCTGAAAAACCAGTTCAGGAAAAGTAAGGAAACAGACAATCCGAGGGAATTCAGGAAAACCATCGTGGAGGATATGCAAAAACCCCGGATGCAGTTCATCTACCTTGCCGCGTTCATAAAGATATGCGAATCGCGCTTCAGCCTCAGCGATCTTGATGAGGAGCAAAGAATAGGATTCCTGTCGACGGCATATAATTACAGTTTCCTTAAAAGCCAGGATCAGATAAATGCAATGACCGGATCGAGATATTTTACAACCGGAACGGATAATGACAGGTATTTCTCCTATTCCGATATTTCGCTGTACTGGTACAGGTTACACCGCTAAAAGATTCCGGAAACCCGGAATTTTAGTTCAGTATTTTTCAGTACCTTCATATATTGATTTCTGATCGTGTATTTACTGCTTAAAACGAAACCGGAAACGGTATGAAAAAACACCTGATCATGGCCGCAGCACTAATCCTGCTTTGTTCATGCATGAACACCAGGCAATTTGCCGACACTCTCAAATCTCCCCGCATTCATTTCGGGAAAAGAGGAGGATTTACAAATATCCCCCTGGAATATGTTCTTACAGAAAAGGGGCAGCTTTTCAAACTCGAAAATGACTCGCTGCTTAAAATTAAAAAGGTCCCTTCCGGTCAGCTTGATAACATAAACAGCCTTATAGGCAACACCAGCTTCAGGGATCTGAGCATTAACAAGCCCGGGAACATTACTTATTTTATACGGGTTGTCACAAGTGACTATGACAATGAAGTACTCTGGTATGATTCATCAGAAATGCAGGGGCTTGCTATGATTTATAAAGCCCTGATGGAGACCACCGCAAAAGAAGAAGAATGATGAAAAAATTGTTTGTACCTGTACTGCTCCTTATTCCGTTCATGATTGCTTCGGGGCAGAATACAACTTTCAAATCACGGACAAAACATCCCTCCGGAACCCTTAAGCCCGGCTTTGAGTTCGTAACTGTAAACCCGGTTGGCACTTCAAATTCAGCAACTTCAGGCAAATCTGCAACAGCACCTTCTCTTGAAAGGCTATTGCTGCAAGAGGGCCGGCAACAGGTTGATAAAGTGATACGAAAGGACGGTAAACCTGTTTACATAGAGAGAAAAACGAACCCGGCCAAATCGGATCCGAATTCCTCACCCGGGGAAAAATTGTCAAGGTTCCTCGAAGAAACAAGGATTATAAGCGGGACTATAAATCCGAAAGAACAGTTCGCTGTAACCGAAATAAATGAGGACAGAAACGGAATCACCCACCTGAAAACAATACAGCGGTACAGGGGGATCGACATTTACGGATCGGAAGCTACATTCCACCTGTCGGCTCAAAAAGAAAGATTCACAGGCTTGTTTCACAACATTGAAAATGAAATCAATACAGTCCCTGTTATCAGTTCTGCCTCTGCAATCTTAACTGTGAAGTCCGACCTTCAGCTTAAAACGGTGGTGAGGGCACTGAATGCCAGTGAAGAAAAACTGCTGAAATACCAGTCACCCGAAATCAGGCTTGTTATTTACAATGAGGAAGGCAGCGCCTACTCGCTTGCCTGGGAGATAAATTTCAGGCCAAATGTTGTTGAAGTGTGGAAATACTTTGTTGATGCCGAAACGGGAAGCATCATCCACTCATTCAATGCCACCTGCTCCGACGGTCCTGAAATCGCCACTGCACTTGACCTGAACAACATCTCCAGGACAATAAACACCTATCTTGAGAACGGGACCTTCTATCTCCTCAACATTGCGGAACCAATGTTCAATCCCGCAACCGAAGAGGGAATGATAATTACCCTCGATGCAAACAACACTTCAACCACCGAACTCGACTACAGGTACGTGACCTCCGTCAATAATACATGGAACAATAAATCGGCCGTATCGGCTCATTACAATGCCACAAGAGCTTACGAATACTTCCTTCAGACTCACGGACTTAATTCAATAAACGGCAATGGCGGGAATATAATTTCATTCATAAACGTTGCAGAGGATGACGGAAGCTCCATGGAAAATGCATTCTGGAACGGTCAGGCTGTTTTTTACGGGAATGGCGGGGAATATTTCAAGCCGCTGGCAGGAGCCCTCGATGTCACCGCCCATGAACTTGGGCACGGTGTTATTTCAAACACAGCCAACCTGGAATATTACGGCCAGCCGGGAGCCATCAACGAAACCTACGCTGATATTTTCGGCTCGATGGTCGACCGCGACGACTGGCTCATAGGAGAGGATATTACAAGAACCACCTTCTCTCCTTCGGGAGCCCTGAGAAACATGGCCGATCCACATAATCTGGGAAGAGAGGGCGACCACTACTGGCAGCCTAAGCATGTCTCTGAAATGTACCTTGGCACTGAGGATAACGCAGGAGTACATATTAACAACGGAATCGGGATTCATGCATATTACCTGTATGCCACGGCAGTATCTAAGGACAAGGCCGAACAGGTTTTCTTTCATGCCCTTGATAACTATCTTACAAAAACATCCCGCTTCATCGATTTCAGAATAGCCGTCGTTCAATCGGCATCCGATCTTTTCGGTGAGGGTTCTGCTGAAGCAACTGAAGCGGCAAAGGCATTTGATGCCGTAGGAATTTATGATGAGGAAGTTGTTCAGAAAAGCCAGGACTATGAAGTCAACCCCGGAACCGAGTTCCTTCTCTTTTGCAATACGGACCAGAATTACCGGACAACCCTGGCTCTTTTCAACGGCTCCCAGGCCAGTTCCCTGTCGGAAACCCCGATGAAAAATAATCCGAGCGTCACCGACAATGGTGCAGAAGCAGTATTCGTTTCAGCCGACAGCAAAATAAGATATATCAGCCTTAATCCTCCTGAGCAGGAGGAGATAATCTCCGATCAGGAATACTGGGACAACGTGGCAATTTCAAAGGACGGAAACAGGCTTGCTGCAATTTCGACTCAGGTCGATACTTCGATATATGTTTATGACTTTACATCGAGGAAATGGGCAAAATTCAGGCTTTACAACCCTACAACCAGCCATTTCAACACCGATGCAGGCGGTGTTCTGTATGCCGATGCAATTGAATTCGACATAACAGGTGAATACCTGATTTATGATGCTTGCAACGTATTGAGTTCCAACGTAACAGAGGACATTTATTACTGGGATATCGGTATAATAAAAGTGTGGGACAAGGCCGGGAGAAAATTCGGGGATGGCTCAATATTCAAGCTCTACGGTTCTCTTCCCGAAAATGTGAGTATTGGAAACCCGACCTTTTCACAGAACTCTTCCGCCATCATTGCTTTCGACTACATCGACGGAAATTCAGGTGGATACGCGATCCTCGGCACAAACCTCAACACCGGCGAAACGGATGTCATAACAGAGAACTCCACTCTCGGCCTGCCGTCTTTCTCAAAGAACGATGACCGCATAGCCTATACTGCCCTTACAACCAGTGATGAGGAAGTCATTGCAGGAATATACCTTGACCAGAGTAAGATCACGGGCGTTGGAGATCCTTCTACCATGATAATGAATGCCAAATGGCCCGTTTATTTTGCCTCCGGTGAAAGGGATCTCGGGCTTGCACCCGTTTCCGACTTTACCGCCGATTATAAGACAGGAACCGCACCGCTGGAAGTTAAATACGTCGATCTTTCAGCAAACGATCCGGCAACCTGGAAATGGACCTTTGAGGGAGGCGTTCCGGCAACATCGGCAAAACAGAATCCGTATGTTGTTTATAACGCACCGGGAACCTACAGGGTAATCCTGGAAACCAGGAACGAATTCGGCGTCAATGCAATCACCAGGGAAGATTATATCACAGTGAGTGTACCTACAGGAATCAGCGGACCGGTTGCCGGAGAGTTCCTCGCCTACCCGAATCCTGCCGGAGAACTGCTCAATATCGAATGCGAGACTGATTTTTCATTCAGACTTTTCGATCTGAAAGGAGAAATCATCCTTACAGGAATCAACACCAGACAAATCGGTTTATCGGGTATTGAACCAGGGTTCTACATACTTGAAATGACTGCAGGCAACATTGTAAGCAGACAGAAATTACTGAAAAAATAATAACCTGATCTACCTGAATTAATACCTGAAAAAATGAACACAAAAGCGCTTTTATGGTTCGCCCTCAGCCTGATCTCCGCCGTTGTGGCATTAATAATCTTTTTCCGCGGTCTTGATATCAAGGCCTTGCTCTTTCTTGTTTTCGGAGTGGCTGCAGTACTGCTCTTCAGGCTCGGACTGTCGGAAACGAAAAAAAAGACTTAAACAAGTAACGATTGTGCCAGCCGGGTAAAAAAAGACGGCGTTTTATTCAACGCCGTCTGATTAATAGATTAAATTACACTTGTTTCAGAATCTGAACCCGGCTGATAAACTGAATCCAAGGTTCTTTTTAGCTGTCTGATCGTTGGGCAGACCATAGTCGGAATTGAGGTTCAACAGCCCCATCTGTCCGTTGAAATGGGCAAACAGGCCGTTGTACATCTCGTACCCGATGAGGGCAGCGGCTCCGGCATCAATACCTCTGTAGTATACGAATGTTGCAGGTTCTCCCGCAGCATCATCCTTAAATCTGACCTTCAGCTCAGTTGTGACCGATGCGATCTTTGTCCTTTCATTTCCCATCAGACCGTATGCTCCATAGGGTCCTGCCCCGAAAAGAAGATGACCATCTCCCAGTTGCGGCCTGTACAGAATTAACAAAGGGACCTCCACGTAACCGAGATTGGTTGTTTTGGTTATGTCGTCGATCACAATGTGCTGCCTTGAACCCTTGATATTCAGATTCACTCCCGGCTGGATCCAGAGATCGCCCATTACCGGAATTATGGCATTTGCACCCGCGTGGAAACCCGGATTCAAACTGTTGTCAAGGTTGTCGCCCCAGTAGTTTTCCCCAATAAATGTCTGAACCCCTCCGCCGGCCAGGACCCCGAAGCGAACCCCGGCATCAGCCTTCACTCTTTTCATCTGGCCTGATGCCTGGGGCAGGAGAACAAATAAAATTAGTATTACTCCAAATAGTTTTGTCTTCATTAAGATATTTTAATTACTGAAATTACTGTACAGCCTCCTGTTTGGCTTCCTCAATCATCTTCTCATTGGCAGTGATAAGGAATTCGACACGCCTGTTCTGTGCCCTTCCTTCTTCCGTCTCATTGTCATACTTCGGAGCTGTCTCACCCAATCCCTTGATAGTAAGCCTGCTGACGTTAATGCCCTTTCCTGAGAGATGATTTGATACCGTGGCAGCCCTTCTCTCAGACAAACCCTGGTTATACGACACCGAACCCTTACTGTCGGTATGTCCCTGAAGCTCGATATTGGTATCGGGATACTCATTCAAAATTGTAACCAGCTGATCGAGGCTGGCTTTCGCATCAGCAGACAGGTCAGCCTGATCAAATCCGAAAAGTATCTGGCTGTTTAATTCCACGACGATTCCTTCGCCAACTCTCTCTACTTTAGCTTCAGGGACCTTGTCCTTTATTTCTTCAGCCTGCTTGTCCATCTGATTACCTATTACTGCGCCGGCTGCACCACCAACTGCTGCTCCGATTATTGCACCAAGGGCTGTATTTCCTGAAGCACGGCCGATAACTGCTCCCATCGCTGTTCCTGTGGCAGTCCCTACAGCCGCACCTTTCTGCGTCTTGTTCATCGATGCGCACCCCTGTAAAATCAGGGCGGCACTCAGAAAAATAATAGTTGAATACTTCAATGTTTTCATTACAAATAGATTAATTTATTAAATAATAATCCCTTCTGAAGGTCCTGTAGAAAAAAGAACCAACAGTTAAACTTCCTGCAAAATAAGAAATTGTTTGTTTAAAAAAAATTACTAAATTACTAACAATTGAAAAACGGGGTTGTTGTAAGTTCAGACACCCTTATTTAATTATTGTTCAAACTAATACTAAAAACTTAAACTTATGGCAGTATTAAAAGTAATTGAGGTATTGGCTTCTTCAGAAAAAAGCTGGGAAGATGCGGCTGCCAGCGCCGTGAAAATTGCATCAAAAACCGTAAAGGAAATCCGCTCAGTATATGTTCAGGATATGAGCGCAGTGGTAACCAAGAACAAAATCACTGAGTTTCGTGTTACAGTAAAGATCACCTTTGAAGTAATTGCTGACTGATCTTTTAAAATAGTCAGTTTATCCTACGGGTGAAAAACAGATTGCACAACACAAATTAATCTGAATTATTAATCTAAATTTTTAAAAATTATGGGACTAATTTCATTCATCAAGAATGCAGGAGACAAACTCTTCAAATCAGAGGAAAAAAGAGAACAGGAAAAGGCTGATATGATCCTTACTCACATCAAGAAATTCGGATTCGACACCAGCGATATCCAGATAAAAGTTGATGATGATAAGGTAATACTTATGGGAAGTGTAGATAACATCAACGACAAGAACAAGGTTATCGTAACGGCAGGAAACGTTGAAGGCATAGCAAAAGTCGACGACTGGCTGGTTGTAAAGAATCCTCCTGTTGTAGCTCCTCCTCCTCCTGAAAAACAGTATTACACTGTCAAAAAGGGAGATTACCTCTCAAAAATCGCAAAAGAAGTTTACGGCGACGCCAAGAAATACAATGTCATTTTTGAGGCAAACAAACCTATGCTCAAGGATCCCGACCTGATTTATCCGGGACAGGTCCTCGTTATACCTCCGCTCCAGTAATCAGGAGACCGGTGGTCTGAAATAAAAAAGGGGGGTGCTGCATCGCAACACCCCCCCTTTTTTATCAACGCCTGATCAGGCTTCATCCTGTTTTTCCCCGTCGGCACTCTTTTTCTTGATATTTTCGGCAATATCCTCAAGCTTGTCAGCTGTCTTTGCTGCAGTCTTTTTCCCGAATTCCTTCATCTTCGACACCGCATCTTCGGTTTTGTCCTCAACCTTGTCAGCAAATGCCCCAAGCTTCTCCTTCACTCCGCTTTCCTTTATGTCTTCAATTTTATCTTCAACATAATCCTCTGCCTTTTCATAGGTTTCCTTCGCCTTTTTGAAAGCCTGGGTTTGCTTCATATCGTCAACCTTGTCATCAATGAAATCATCTGCCTTGTCGAACAGTTTTTTAGCTTTGTCCAGCAAGCTTTCCTTTTTAGGTTCAACTGGTTCCTGATTTTTATTTTCTTCCATTTGGTTTAAGTTTTAGTTCGACTAAAAATTTTGACCGCCTCGCTTCATCCTGAGCGAACTATAAAGTTAGAAAAATAAATAATATCAGATTGCATAATCATACTAAATTAATTATTCTGCTTTATCTTTAGAAATTGTTTCTTGCCAATGGAAAAAGAGATTATCACAGCAATTGCGATAGGCATTGGATTGAGCGCCAGCTGCGGGTTCAGGGTGTTTGTACCGATGCTTATCGCCAGCATTGCAGCCAAAATGAACATATTCCCCGTTACGGAAGGATTTCAGTGGCTGGCAAGCTGGCCTGCCATAATAAGCTTCGGGACAGCAACTGCTGCCGAAATCCTTGCCTACTACATCCCGTTTGTCGACAACCTTCTGGATACAATTACAACTCCGCTTGCAGTTGGAGGCGGAACGATTCTTCTCACATCGGTGCTTCCTATCGACAATGAGTTCCTCAGGTGGGTTTCAGGCTTTATCTTTGGCGGCGGAGCTGCGGCAACGGTGCAGGGAGGAACCGTACTTACAAGGCTTGCTTCGTCAAAGTTCACGGCCGGCACCGGAAATGCTGTGGTCGCAACCGGCGAACATGCAGCTGCATTCGGGACTTCCGTCCTGTCGCTGTTCATACCCCTCCTAATCTCGTCTGTTGTAATAATTCTGATTTTTTATTTCATTGCAAAATTCGGGAAAAGACTATTTTTGAAAGCCCGTCCTGAATGATAACACATCCAGGCTGATAAAAAACTATCGGACAATGAACACCGACAATCTGCTATTTGCCCTTGGACTAACGGTTTTTGCCGGCCTCTCTACAGGGGTGGGTAGTCTGATGGCATTCTTTTCAAAGAAATTTAATCCCAAGTTCCTGGCCGGCGCACTCGGTTTTTCAGCAGGTGTGATGATCTATGTTTCCCTGGTCGAGATCTTCGCCAAAGCTAAAGATTCTCTGATAATCTCTTACGGGGCCAAAACAGGATACTGGTACACTGTCATCTCATTCTTCACGGGAATTGCAATTATCGCAATAATTGACAAACTCATCCCCTCTTACGAAAATCCTCACGAAATGAGGAACATTGTAAACGGTAACCAGAAGGATAAGAACAACGAAACCAGACTGATGAGAATGGGAGTGTTTTCAGCCATCGCAATTGCAATACATAACTTCCCCGAAGGACTAGCCACATTTCTTGCAGCCATGTCCGATCCCACCCTTGGGATAAGTATTGCTGTCGCAGTTGCAATCCATAACATCCCTGAAGGAGTGGCAGTCTCCGTACCAATATATTACGCCACAAAAAACAAGGGAAAAGCATTCTGGCTCTCCTTCCTTTCAGGACTGGCAGAACCCGTAGGGGCCCTTATCGGTTTCTTCCTCCTGCGGCATTTTATAAGTGATGCCACTTTCGGTGTAATATTCGGTGCAGTTGCCGGAATCATGATTTACATCTCCCTCGATGAACTTCTTCCAACCGCAGAGGAGTACGGGGAACACCATATAGCAATCGGAGGACTTGTGGCCGGAATGCTTGTTATGGCATTAAGCCTGCTGCTGTTTGCCTGAGTCAGAACTCTGCGTAAATCTGCGGTTTCCTTCTGCGTAAATCTGCGAGAAAAAAATAATTCTGCTTTTCAACACCATACTATAATGCACCATAAATGTTACATTATTATAATAATTATACTTTTTTTGTATAATTCTAATATTTTTGTATCTTTGTGCGCTTAAGGATTATCCACAGATATGAACTTAAATACATCCGAAACCGGCGAAAAAATCATGGCTGCTGCCAGGGATCTCTTCTGGAAACATGGATTCAGGCGTGTTTCAATAGATGAGATATGCCGGAACGCCGGAATCAGCCGTATGACTTACTACCGGTACTTCCCAAACAAGACCGATCTTGCAAAACTGGTTCTGAAAAAAGTTGTCGGCGAGGGCTATGATAAGTTCCTCTCTATTCTCGCCGGAGAGGATTCACCCGAAGAAAAAATCGGAAAAATCCTTTCTCTAAAGTTCGACGGTACCCATGAAATCAGCCGGGAGTTTCTGAATGATTTCTATTTTGACCAGAACTCAGAACTTCACGCTTATATCCAGGAGATTTCAAGCGACACCTGGAAAAAAATTATAAGCGCTATTGAGGATTCAAAGAAGACAGGCATCTTCCGGAAGGATCTGAATCCTGCTTTCTTTTATTTCATATCTCAGAAAATGGCTGAAATGCTCAATAATCCTGAAGTCCTGAAGCTTTTCGATTCCCCGCAGGACATGATTATGGAATCCGCAAGACTCCTTCTTTATGGAATTTCACCCCGGAAACAATGAGAAAAGCAATCTTAACTCTCCAGGTGCTCATGCTTGCCTTTTCCGGGAATGAAGCTCTTTCAACGGAAATGTTCTCAGCAGCAGGCGACACTGCAAAAATAAGCGGTCAGGCCTCGGCATGGATTAACGGCAATCAGAATAACGACTTCTCTTTCGCTTCGGGCATCCGGTATATCCCCTCTGCTTATTATGGCGTCAGAAGCGGCGGCAACAAACTTATCGACTTTGAAGCTTCAGCCAATATATTCGGGAGTATAATTGCGGGGCCTTCGCTTGAAACCAATACCGAAGCCCGGATAAAACCATACAGGATGTGGGCCCGTTATTCATCCGATCAGTTTGAACTCAGGCTGGGACTGCAGAAAATTAACTTCGGATCTGCTTCAATGATCCGTCCCCTGATGTGGTTCGACCAGATGGACCCCCGCGACCCCCTGCGTCTTACAGATGGTGTCTGGGGCCTTCTCGGGCGATACTATTTCCTTAACAATGCGAATATCTGGCTGTGGGGACTGTACGGTAATCACGATCCCAGGGCATGGGAAATCTTACCTTCAAACAAAAAGATACCCGAATTCGGAGGAAGGATACAGCTTCCGGTTCCGGCAGGCGAGGCAGGCTTCTCATATCACCACAGAAATGCCGATACAAGAGGCACCATGTTTCCCGGAGAACAGGACAGGATTCCTGAAGACCGCTTCGGATTGGATGCCCGCTGGGATCTGGTAACAGGCCTCTGGGTGGAGGGTTCATGGACCAGGAAACGGATCTATATGGGAACGCTTACAAACCAGGAAATCATCAATGCAGGAGCAGATTACACATTTGGCCTGGGAAACGGATTGTACGTTGCCTATGAGCACCTTGTAACTTCATACGATCAGAAACCCTTCGGATTTACCAACCTTACAACATTCTCTCTTGCAACACTCAGCTATCCGGTCGGCATGTTCGACAAAGTGAGCGCAATCATATATTATGACTGGACCAACAGTAAAATATATAATTTCGCTTCATGGGAAAAGCAATATGACAATTTCATGATATATGTAATGGGGTACCTGAATCCCCGTGTATACAATCTTCCCGCCCAGACCGGACCGGGCAGTCTGTTTTCGGGCTCAGGTATCCAGGTAATGCTCGTCTTCAACCACTAAATCGATTGAAATGGAGAACTCCACTGTAATTAAAACCGAAACCCTCATCAAGAAATTTCCAATGGGGAAGAGTGAATTCACTGCCCTTAACGGCATCGACCTGCAGCTTTCGCAAGGTGAGTTTGCCGGCCTCGTAGGACCAAGCGGGTCAGGCAAGACCACCCTTCTCAACATAATCGGTTCGCTCGACATTCCGACCTCCGGAAAAGCAATCGTCCTCGGACAGTCGATAGGCGATCTTTCCGCCAGGGAGGCAGCCCGGCTCCGGAAAGAGAGTCTTGGATTCATCTTTCAGAGTTATAACCTTCTTGCGGTGCATACAGTCTGGGAAAATGTCGAATTCCCCCTGCTGCTGCTTAAATACACAGCCGCCCAGCGAAAGGAACTGGTGACTGATGCAATCGAATGGGTGGGGTTGACCGACAAGATAAAATCCAAACCCCCGCAGCTTTCGGGCGGTGAATGCCAGCGTGTTGCTATAGCACGCGCAATGGTTAAAAAACCATCTATCGTCCTGGCCGATGAACCCACCGCAAACCTCGATGCGGAAAATTCATACAATATCCTTGACACGATGGAAATGCTCAACCGGCAGCTTAAGACCACTTTTCTTTTTGCCACCCACGACGACAAGGTGATAAACTACCTCCGGAGGAAAATCTTCCTTCGCGACGGGAAAATTGACAGGGAAGAAATGAAATCAAATTAACCCCGATTGCCATGATACTTGCACTAAAGCTTGCATACAGAAATCTCATAGGTGCCGGATTAAGGACCTGGCTCAATGTGTTCATCCTGTCATTTTCCTTCGTACTTATAATATTCATGAAGGGAATAATAAGCGGATGGGATCAGCAGGCCAAGACCGATATGAAAAACATGGAAATAGGAGGCGGACAATACTGGCATGAGTCATATGATCCGTTTGATCCGTTTACCCTGACCGACAGCCATGCCACGGTGCCGCAAGAGGTTATGGAAGAGATAAATGCCGGGGATATGGTTCCGGTTCTGATAGCCCCCGGCACTATATATCCCCAGGGCCGCCTTCAATCGGTTGTTGTAAAGGGAATTGACCCCGGTCAGCATTTGTTCGCACTCCCAACCCGCAGTCTCGACACTGTCTACGATGCCATTCCGGCCATGATCGGCGCCCTGATGGCAAAAAGCTTAAAGGCATCGAAAGGAGATGTCATGACATTAAGGTGGAGGGACGTAAACGGCACTTTCGATGCCCGCGAAATAGTTATAGCAGAAATCTTCTCATCAAACGTTCCCCAGATAGAAACAGGCCAGATCTATGTTCCTCTCGAAACGCTCCGCAATATGATGCAGATGCCTGATGAGGCCACAATCCTGACTTTTCGCGACAGTGAAAAAACCAGGCCGGACATGCAGAAATGGGTTCTTAAAACTACAGGTGAACTCACGGCTTCGATCGACAGCCTGATTAAAACCAAAACTGTCGGACAAACCGTTTTGTTCATGATCCTGCTCCTTCTGGCCCTGCTGGCTGTATTTGACACCCAGGTATTGTCAATTTTCAGAAGGCAAAAAGAGATTGGCACTTACATTGCCCTTGGCTACACGCGAAGCCAGGTGGTGGGGCTCTTCACAATCGAGGGAACAATGCATGCCATCCTTGCAGCTATACTTTCTGTTGTCTACGGCCTGCCTTTTCTCGCATGGATGGCAAAAAGCGGCCTGCACATGCCTATTGATACAAGTGAATTCGGAATGGCAATAGCCCAGACACTGTACCCGGTATATCCTGCCGGACTGATTATTATGACAATAATTTCGGTGACAACTGCAACCGCCGTGGTAAGCTACTGGCCATCACGGAGAATTTCGAGAATGAATCCAACAGACGCATTAAGGGGGAAACTGCAATGATAAAATTTCTGTTAAAAGGCCTTGTACGCGATAAAAGCCGGAGCAGCATCCCGCTTATCGTTGTAGCCATCGGAGCCATGCTCACTGTTATTCTTCATGCATACATGAAAGGGTTCATGGGCGACACGATTGAAATGAATGCCAGGTTCAACTACGGTCATCTGAAGGTGATGACCCTGCCCTATTCAGAAAACATAAGCCAGCTGCCAAACGACCTGGCAATTCTGGATGCCGCAAAGCTTCAGAATGAACTTGAAACCCTTTTCCCCGATGCTGAATGGTCGCAGCGAATCCAGTTCGGAGGGCTCATCGATTCACCTGATGAGAATGGCGAAACAAAGACCCAGGGGCCGGCAATGGGAATGGGTCTGGATTTGCTTTCATCGGAAGCCGCAGAACCACAAAGACTTAACCTCGAAAAATCAATCGTAAGGGGCAAAATGCCTGGCGCTCCCGGCGAAATACTTGTCAGCGACCAATTCTCCCGAAAACTAGAGGTCGGCCCCGGAGACAAGGTCACTTTCATAGGTTCAACAATGAACGGAAGCATGACAGTTTACGACTTTATCGTTGCAGGCACTCTGTCGTTCGGCACCGAAGCCCTCGACAGGGGAACCATCATTGCCGACATACGTGATGTGCAAACAGCCCTCGATATGCCCGATGCCACAGGAGAAATCGCCGGTTTCTTCCGAACCGGGTTTTATGACAATGAATCGGCCCTTGATGCCAGTGAAAAATTCAACTCGCTCCATTCAGACAACAATGATGAATACCGTCCGGTTATGAAAAGCCTGAGCCAGCAGGGCAGTATGGGACAGTATGTAAAAATGGCTGACTACTGGGCCAACTACATCACAATCTTTTTTGTGTTTGCGATGTCGCTTGTACTGTGGAATGCAGGACTTCTGGGCGGACTGAGACGCTACGGAGAGATCGGCGTCAGACTGGCAATGGGTGAAGAGAAGGGACATGTATACAGAACCAT
>JAVEXG010000146.1:0-8292 GCA_034004115.1 Bacteroidales bacterium
CCAGCCATAATGCATATGCCATTTCCCTGTCGCCATTGACTCCTTTTTCACGGATTATGGCTGCCCTTGTGCCCCATTTTTTCCTGCGGTCGGGAGATATTCCAAGCGCCTTGAAGGTGCCCTGGCAGCTTCCCAGGTCAAATCTGAGAGGATTCTTACCGTAAGTCTCATATCTCTCCCTGGCCGATTCGCTGCCACTCTGGATGCGGTCAAAGAGAAAGGAAGTATGGAACCACAAATCCCTGAGATGGTCGATGTCGAATGTCCAGGTTTTGTTATTGCTGGTAATTCTCAGAGTCCTTCCGTTGACAGGGTGCCCTATTGCCAGGTAGGAGATGCCATGTTCGAGCAGGATCTCAGCTATTTCGTTCACGTCCTTCACCTGAATTATGATTCCGGGATTCTGGCTGAAAAGAATTTTAACAGTATCATTTTCATTAAGTGCTGAAAGATCTATTGCGGCTCCTCCTTCAGTATTTGAAAAACACATTTCAAGGAGGGTGGTCAGCATACCGCCGGCCGAGATATCATGTCCTGCAAGGATCTTTCCATTATTTATAAGATACTGGACGGAGTTGAATGCTTCTGCAAAATAAGCCGGATCGGCAACTGTAGGGGCATCGCCTCCGATTCTGTTCATCACCTGCGAAAAGCAACTTCCGCCTGTCTTGAATCCATCCCTGCTCATGTCGATATAGATCAGACTTGTGTAGGGGTCATTCACCATGACAGGTTCGACAATCTTTCTGATATTGCTGATTTCGGCAGCAGCGGAGATTATTACTGTTCCGGGCGAAAGAACCGACTGATCGGGATATTTCTGTGTCATTGAAAGGCTGTCTTTGCCTGTGGGAATGTTGATCCCAAGATCAGTGGCGAATTTTCCGGCCGCCTGAACCGCTTTGTAAAGCCGTGCGTCTTCACCCTTGTTTTTGCAGGGCCACGTCCAGTTGGCTGAGAGTGATACACTTTTAAGTCCGTCGGCAAGCGGTGCCCAGATAATGTTTGTCAGGGCTTCGGCTATTGAAAGTACCGAACCTGCCGCAGGATCGAGAAGCCCTGCAACTGGAGCATGTCCGATTGCCACTGCCATTCCTTTGACACCCCTGAAATCGAGTGCGATGGCACCGAGGTTGTTAAGCGGAAGCTGAAGCGGTCCGGCGCATTGCTGTCTGGCGATTCTTCCGGTAACCGACCGGTCAACCTTGTTGGTCAGCCAGTCCTTGCAGGCAACTTCCTCAAGCTGCAGAACCTTTTCAATGTATTCCGGAATCTCACTGGCACTATATTCGGGACTGCTGAATTCTGTTTCTTCAGTTGTATCTGTTATAACCGTCCTTGGCGGATTGCCAAAGAGTGATTCAAGCTCAAGATCGACGGGCTTTTCTCCGGTTTTACCATTGAAGAAGGTGAACCGGTGGTCGCCGGTAATCTCCCCGATTACATAGATTGGCGCCCTTTCCCTTTCTGCTATCATAAACAACTCTTCGACGTCTGCGGATCTCAATACAAGACCCATTCGTTCCTGTGACTCGTTGCCTATGAGTTCCCTGGCCGAAAGTGTGGGGTCGCCAACCGGAAGCTTGCTGATATCTATCTTGCCGCCTGTGGCATCGACAAGTTCCGAAAGACAATTCAGATGTCCTCCGGCCCCATGGTCATGAATCGATACAATAGGGTTTGAATCCGATTCACCCAATGCCCTTATGGCGTTAAATACTCTTTTCTGCATTTCGGGGTTTGCCCGCTGAACTGCATTGAGCTCTATTGAACTGTCGTACTTTCCGGTCTCAACCGAGGAGACAGCGCCACCTCCCATTCCTATCCTGTAGTTGTCGCCTCCGAGCAGGACCACCAGGTCGCCTTTTTGCGGGACATCTTTTTCAGAGTCTTTCTTTTTTCCTGTTCCGATGCCTCCTGCAAGCATCACAACCTTGTCGTATCCGTATTTCTTAAGTTTTTCGAAATGTTCAAACGTGAGCACAGAGCCGCAGATCAGAGGCTGCCCGAATTTATTGCCGAAGTCGCTTGCCCCGTTTGATGCCTTTATAAGAATGTCAGCCGGAGTACGGTAGAGCCAGGGCCTTTCGGGAATTGCCTTTTCCCATGGCCTTGGTCCGTCGGTCCTTGGGTAAGCGGTCATATAGACAGCAGTACCCGCGATGGGGAATGAACCCTTTCCTCCGGCCATCCTGTCCCTTATTTCTCCTCCCGTACCGGTGGAGGCCCCGTTGAAAGGCTCGACTGTGGTCGGAAAGTTGTGCGTCTCGGCCTTTAGTGAAAGCACCGATTCAAAATCCTTTACTGCAAAATAGTCGGGTTTGTCCTGTGATACCGGAGCAAACTGTTCGGCAACAGGTCCCTGAAGGAATGCACAGTTGTCCTTGTACGCAGAAACAACCTTATTCCTGTTGAAATGGGTGGTGTTTTTAATAAGCTGGAAAAGAGTCGAGTCTTTTTCTTCACCGTCAATCACGAATATCCCGTTGAATATTTTATGCCTGCAATGCTCTGAATTGACCTGGGAGAATCCAAATACCTCGCTGTCGGTAAGAGGTCTGTCGAGAAACTTTACAAGTCCCTCAAGATATGTAATTTCATCTTCGTTAAGCGCAAGTCCTTCCTTTTCATTGTAAGCGCTGATGTCATGAATCCTGACAATCTCATCCGGTACGCGGTCAATTGTGAAAAGCTCCTGTCCGGGATTAACATAAAGCGCCTGCAGCATAGGATCGAAACCGGGATTGTCCGTTTTGACGGGGAAAAATTCTTCAATTCTTGTGATTCCGCCGATTCCCATGTTCTGGGTTATCTCAACGGCGTTTGTACTCCACGGAGTTATCATTTCCTTCCTGGGTCCCACGAACCTTCCCTCAAGCCGGTTTTTACGAAGCAACCTGGCATCGCCGAAGAGCCAGATCAACTTTTCAACATCATCTTTTTTTAAATCGGTTGTTGTTCCGGCGGCAATTACATTTCCCGACCTGTTTTCGAAGAATAGAATCATTTTATTGCGTTAAATAGTTGAATTATAATAGTATGTAGATGACATAATAGTCACGCAAAGATAAGCCAAAGTTAATGTTTGTTTCAGATATTCCTTTCTTGTTGAAAGCTTACGCCCGTTGTGTATGACAGACAGCACTTCATGAAATGTATTTTTATGAATTCACAGGCTTTTTCAGCCCGCTTCTTTCCAGGAATGCATCCATTGAGGGTTCCCTTCCCCTGAATCTGATATACAGATCCATTGGTCTTTCAGATTCTCCCCTTTCCAGGATATTCTTCCTGAAGGAATCCGCCACTTCGGGATTGAACAATCCTGATTCACTGAAGTGTCTGAAGGCATCAGCGTCGAGCACCTCAGCCCATTTGTAGCCATAATATCCTGCTGCGTATCCGCCGCTGAAAAGATGTGTGAATGAACAGCTCATATTCAGCGTGTTGTCGACGGGAAACATTTCAGTCCTGTTCATTGCCCTGACTTCAAATTCCTTAATGTCGCCGGAGAAAGGTTCAGTGATTGTGTGCCAGGCCATATCGAGCAGGGCAAATCCAAGCTGACGGCTGCAGGCGTATCCTTCGTTGAATGTTGCTGCATTCCTGATTCTTTCTATAAGCTCAGCCGGAATCTTTTCTCCGGTCCTGTGATGTATTGCCCATGTGTCGAGCCATTCCTTTTCGAAGGCCCAGTTCTCCATGAATTGCGAAGGAAGTTCCACAAAGTCACGTGCAACATTTGTCCCTGAAAGGCCTTCGTAGCTGCAGTCCGACAACATACCGTGAAGAGCATGTCCGAATTCGTGAAGAAAAGTTGTGAGCTCGCCGAAAGTGAGAAGAGAAGGATCCGACAGCGTGGGCCTCGAAAAATTTGCCACGATCGATACAAGCGGTATTATCCTTTGTCCGCCATCTCTCCACTGGTCCCTGTAGCTTGTCATCCATGCCCCTCCGTTCTTTCCCGGCCTCGGATGGAAATCAGTATAGAGTATTGACAATAGGGAATCATCCCTGTCGAAGACTTCGTAAACTATAACCTCTTCGTGGTAGACAGGGATTGAATTGCTTCGTTCAAACCTCAGTCCGAAAAGCCTGTTGCAAAGCGAAAAGATTGCATCGGTGACCTTGTCAAGAGGGAAATAGGGTTTCAGAATCTCATCGTCAATTTTGTGTTTTTCCTTTTTTAGTTTTTCCGACCAGAATGCCAGGTCCCAGCGTTCAATCCTGTCATTGTGACCCATCCCGGCTGCGAAACCGGCAATATTCCGGTAATCCCTTCCTGCTGCCTCATGAGATGCGGAATAGAGATCGTCGAGGAATGACTCTGCCTTCCGGGGAGTTTCGGCCATGCGGTCGGCGAGAGCCATTTCAGCAAAGTTCGCGAATCCAAGCAATCGCGCTGTTTCGAGCCGGAGATTAACAATCCGTGCTACCAGGGCCCTGTTGTCTTTTTCATTGTTCCGGAACGATCTGGAGGCATAGGACCGGAGCATCTTTTCCCGAAGATTTCTCTTCTCAGAATACTGCATAAATGGTATGTAGCTGGGGTAATTCAGGGTGAAAACCCAGCCTGTCTTATTCCTTTTTTTTGCCTCCATTGCCGCCATCTCAACAATTCCGGGAGGAAGGCCATCGAGATCACCCTGGTCTTCAAGATGCAGTTCAAATGCATTGGTTTCATCAAGGACATTCTCCTCAAACTTCAGTGTCAGCTTTGACAGCTCCTCGGATATCTCCCTGAATCTCTGCTTGTCAAGGTCATTCAACTCCGCACCTCCAAGCATAAAACCGCGGTATTTCTTTTCAAGAAGCATCTTCTGTTCCATAGTCAGACCAGCAGAATCGACTGAGTTCCGTACCGTCTTTATCCTGGCGAAAAGCGCTCCGTTCATTGAGATGTCGTTAGAGAACCTTGTCAGGAGAGGTGATATTTCCTGTGCGGCCGCCTGTAGTTCCTTTGATGTCTCTGCGCTGTTAAGGTTGAACAGGATGGCTGAGATCCTTCCCAGTTTCTGTCCGCACCTGTCAAGTGCAGCAACTGTGTTTTCGAAAGTCGGAGGATCGGGATCCGCAGTGATCAGGTCAATTTCACCAAGGGCAATTTTTATTGCTTCTTCTATTGCAGGCTTGTAATGAGGTATTTGAATCAGGTGAAAAGGAGGAGCCTCCCAGGGGGTGTCCCAGTGCTCCAGCAACGGATTTACCATATAGGGGATAATTTTTGTTTAAGACTATTCTTCGGGATCATCATCTTCGCTTTCAATTCTTTTGGCACCCGCATATTTTGAGGGATAGGGCAGGTTCCCTTTTTCAGCAAACCATAGAATCCTGTTCAGCAGGTCGTCATTTCCGGAATCGACTTTGCCGAATTCAGGGAGCATGCTCTTTTTTGCAAAGTGGAGAGCCTTACCCTTCAGGGAGGAAAGCGGCGGATTCATCTCGTCGATTGGAATATTCGAAGGAAGAGCCGTATAAGGAGTCAGTTCTGGAGTACTTCCAAAACAATCAGCCATGGGATTTGCAATTGCATCCTGGACGTTCATGGGAGGCATTCCGAGAATCTGTTCGATCGTTCTTACCATCGATGGCTGTGTGTAATAGGTGCTTATAGTCTTCCTGAGCCTCGAGTAGGGACTGATTACAAGCGCCGCTGTCCGGTAAGAGGATACATGGTCCCATCCGCCCTGTGAATCGTCTTCGACAACAAATATTACAGTTTTTTCCCAGAAACGGCTCTTGCTGAAAGCTTCTACAATCCTTCCGAGGGCGGCGTCGTTGTCGGCCACCATTGCCCTGGGGGTTGGAGCTCCGGGCCTTACACCCGCAGTATGATCGTTCGGCAAAGCAATAATCATTAGTTCGGGCATCACGTCGCCTGGCATTGCCTCGTACTCGTGAAGTTCCTTTATAAGAGCATCGGCCCTCATCTGGTCGGTAAAGACATGAGGACCATACGAAGGATAGGTGGGGGATAGGATATGTCTTACAGGCTCAATTGTGGTTATGTTTCTGAATGGAACCTTTTCTCCGTTCCTGTATTTATTGTACACATCGGTCCAGGTAATGTTGTGATCAAATACAGGATAGGAAGCTTCACCGTAAATCCTGACTGTCCTTCCGTGCTTCAGTGCATTGTCCCAGATAAATCCTGTCGGAGCATATACAAGGGCATCCTCCTGCACATGGGGATAGCTTCTGAACCAGGCTCTCATATTCTTTTCAATGTAGTCGGTCACTATTGATGCGTCGGTCCACTGATGTCCTTCGGCAGAACATTTTCCCGAAACATGGAAATTATCAAGCAGCAGGAATTCCTCGCACAGCCGGTGGGTGTTCGGGGTTACATTGGCTCCGTAGGTGCATAAACCAGGATCTCCCTTTCCCTGGGGCATGTCGCCAAGCAGCTGGTCGTAAGTCCTGTTTTCCTTTATAATATACAATACATGTTTGAATAAAGAAGGTTCGCCAATCCTGTCAGGAACAGTTTTGGGACTTGTTCCGTTTCTCGGGGTTTCTCTGGCCAGAAGGGCCCGAGACAGGTCGTTAAGGGCGATCACTGTATCAGTGTATGACCTTAATGTTCGCCTGTTTGGAAACGGAATTGCGGATACAGATGCCAGCATGTTATGTGAATTGTAAATAGGATTGCTGGTGGCACTGCTACTTGAGGGCTGTCTGGCTCCTGCTGCCTCGAGGTTGGCAACGTAGAGTTTGCCGTTGCCGGGCATTGTGGCAATTGCCGAGGGGTAGGCTCCCGTAGGTATGAAACCGGTAATAGTACTTGTTTTTCCACGGCCTTTCCCTGCCGACTTTTTGGCAAGTCTTATCACTGCCAGGGCGTTGTCCATGCCGTTTGCTACAAACAGGAGTTTCTCGTCAACCGACAGGCACAGTCCATTGGGAGAGTCTCCGAAGAACGGATTAATCTCGGGCTGCAGCCTGACGCTGATTGTCTCCATTATTTCATCGATCAGGGTATTTATTACCATTACATTGTCGCTATTGGAGTTGGTCAGGTAGACAAATCTGCCCCGGCTGTCGCTAATGATTTCATTTGGATGCAGTCCGACAAGGATTTCCTTCATTTTAACACCTGTCTTTGAATCAATCACTGTTACGCTGCCTTCCCTGGTGCTTCCCCCGGCCTTATTATTTACACGGGCAGTTCCCCATGGAACGCCGGCAACCTCAGTGTCGCCGGGAAGGGGAGTCCGTCCGGCCCAGTTGGTTACATAGAGTTTGCCCGCAGCCATTGCTATTCCGTATGGTGCAACGCCCGGATCAGCAACCCATAATGTATCGCCTGTTTTGAGATCCTGCTTTATTACCTTATTATTCCCGTTCAGTACCACATAAAGGTAATAGTGTTCCGACTCCCTGTTTATAATGATTTCGTTCGGAAGAGCCATATCGGCATAATCATCGCTCTTATATTCAATAAGGTTTGAAAATTCAGCAACTGTACCATCCCACGTGGCTGAAGCCACAAACGACCGGTCCTCCCTGTTGACGACACTCCAGAACACCTCCGTTTTGCCGTTGTTGTTGAACCACTGGATTCCGGAATATGTATTGTTGGCTCCTCTCAGAAGAGGGTGAAAATTATTTTTCAGAACGAACCTGATTTCATCTGAACGGGTATCAATAAAAACAATGCTGGTTCTTTCCATCACTGCTGCCCAGCGGCTGTCGGGTGACAGGGCAACATCCATCGCATGGTTTTCCAGCCCGTCGTCCCCGAAGAATATCTGCTGTCCGGCCGAATGCACGAGCCTGTTGTATGGAAGCTGAACCCTGTCGAGGCCTGTTGTGACTTCGGTTTCGAGAGTAACCTGAGCGCCTGCTTTTGAAAACAGGAGCACCAGACAAAGTGCAAATAAATATCTCATGAGATCTGATTTATTAGGTTATTTATCAATCAGCCTGTTTGTTATGTATGGTAATGGGAATGCAGGCTGCATCTTCTAAGATAGCATAAATATCAAAAAAAAGACTGAAGGGTTAGTTCAGTCTTTATGTTTTTTCAGAAGGGGAGATCACTTAGTTCATCTATTTCAGGCGGTGAATCCTCAAGCGGCTGGCCGGAGGCCGGGATTTCATTCCTTACAGGTCCGGATGCCTTTTCTATTTTCCAGGCATCAAGGTTTGTAAAGTAATTGACGCGCCCGTCGCGCTCCCATCTGTTGCCTTTGAGGTTAAAGGATATTTTCACTTCCTCATTCAGAAATGATTCATTGATAATGTCGCATTTGTCCTGTACCAGCTGGAATTTGATATAATCAATGAAAACGG
>JAVEXG010000021.1:0-13501 GCA_034004115.1 Bacteroidales bacterium
CAGTGGCTCGAAGGCTTCCTCACCGGCTACCCGGGCGCCGTGATACTTGTCTCGCACGACCGGGCCTTCCTCGATAATGTGACCAACCGTACCATAGAAATATCTCTCGGAAAGACCTATGACTACAAGGTGCCATGGTCGGAATATGTTATCCTCAGGGAAGAAAGAAGAACCCAGCAGGCAGCCTCCTTCCGGAACCAGCAGAAAATGATTGATGACACCGAACGGTTCATCGAACGATTCAGGTACAAGCCAACCAAGGCCGTTCAGGTACAGTCAAAAATAAAACAACTCGACAAAATAGAAAGGATCGAGATCGACGAGGAAGACAGGTCAGCTATAAACCTCCGCTTTCCGCCGGCCCCCCGATCCGGAACAGTGGTTGTTGAAGCCCGTAACCTTTCGAAAAGCTTCGGCATCCACCATGTCCTCAACAAGATATCCATTACTATAACCAGGGGAGAAAAGGTTGCGTTCGTGGGCAGGAACGGCGAAGGCAAAACCACCTTCTCGAGAGTGATAATCGGCGAGCTTGACCATGAGGGATCGCTTAAGATCGGACATAACGTCAAAATCGGATATTTTGCTCAGAACCAGGATGAACTGCTGGATGAAAACATCACTGTGCTCGAGACCATCGATAATGTTGCAAAAGGTGAAATAAGAACAAAGATCAGGGATATGCTCGGCGCTTTTCTTTTCCGCGGAGAGGATGTCGACAAAAAAGTCAAGGTCCTCTCGGGAGGTGAACGTTCGAGGCTCGCCCTTGTAAAACTGCTTCTTGAACCCTGTAATCTTCTTGTTCTCGACGAGCCTACCAACCACCTCGACATGCGATCGAAGGATATCCTGAAACAGGCACTACTTAAATATGATGGCACGTTAATTGTTGTTTCGCACGACAGGGATTTCCTCGACGGACTGGTTACCAAGGTGTTTGAATTCAGGCATAACAGGATAAAGGAACATCTGGGCGGGATTTATGACTTCCTGAGAAACAAGAAGATCGATAACCTTAGGGAAATTGAGAAAAAGGAAAAGACATCAGCCGATACCGGGAAAGGGGATGCCACTTCCAATAAACAGAAGTACCTCGACAAAAAGGAATATGACAGATCTCTCCGAAAGCTCAGGAAAAAACTGGGAGATTCCGAAAAGCGAATCGGTGAAATAGAGACGGAACTGTCGGAGATCAATACAAAGCTGATGAACAATACAAACCCGGACGACAGTGACGCATTGTATAAAAAGTATGAAGACCTGAAAATGGACCTTGACACGGAAATGAACAACTGGGCTGGTTTTTCGCACGAAGTCGAGGAATTTATTAATACATCCGATCAAAATGGAATATCCGAAACTTGAAAAAGAATACCCCGTTCATGTTTATGATACCGGCCCCGACGGACATCTGAGCCTCCATGCCCTGTTCGACTATTTCCAGGATATTGCATCGGACCATGCAGTTAGACCTGGTTACGGCGTCAACCTTCATACAAACACCACCAGCTACCTGAACTGGGTTACTGATACATATGACCTTGATTTCATGCTTCGGAATGCTCCTTTATCGGTTGAAATAAACTATCTTTCCGAATCTCGATTCAACGATTCTGTGGAAATTCTGACTTCCGGCAATGGTGGTGATCCGTGTCTGTTCAGCCATTCTGTAATACTCCCGGCTGACAGCACCGAACTTTGCACGGTCAGAATACTTTGGAAAAGAATACTTTCATAACCTTAACAAGCAAGGAAAATGAACCGGAATAATCCTTTAAGGAATCACAGCATAATAATGTTTGCCGGGCTCATCCTGATGGTCATGGTATCGTGCGGCATCACAAAAAACGCCGCAATCGACACCAAGGACCTCTCCTATCTCTATAACCCGACAAAGACTTCATTCAGACCGGGATTCAGCGTTTACAACGAATCAGACTACCTCTCCGTGCTGACCATGAGGCTTCCCGCCACCAGCCTTTTCTTTTCAGAGGCCAACCCAAGGGGAGTTCCTGTTGCCCAGATAATGGTAACAGTCAAATTGTACAATATAACAGGAGGAAGGATTCTGGCCGACACCTCCTTCCTTGACCTGGACATAATAAAGGAGGAAGGCCGCCAGGAATACCTTTACAAACTTCCTCTCAAAGTCGAGCCGGGATTAGAATACAACGCTGAAGTGAAAATCCTCGACCAGCTGAGGGCGGAGGTTGTTCAGTCGTTTGTGGCCTTCAATACCGTATCCCCCGGCAACAAGTATAATTACATAGTCAGAAGCCAGATAAGCAAAAATGAATTGCTCGGCCAGGTTATCAGGCCAAACCAGCGGGTAAATCTTCTGTACCCGAAAAGACCGCTCGACAGCCTTTTTATATCGGTTTTCAAACCCCTGTCAGAAGTGCCATATCCGCCTTCGATACTACTTCCCGAAAAAACAATCGACTACGAGGCTGATACAATTATAGCATTATCATATTCCGACACACTGCCTCTGATGTTCCCTGACGAGGGAGTCTATTTCTGTGCTCCAGAAAGGGACATGGAGGACGGCTTTACCTTCTTCAATTTCGGACCGGGTTACCCCGCTGTGAACGAACCGCTGGAGATGATCAGACCTCTTGCCTACCTGGCTACAGAGGATGAAATCAATACAATGCTTTCCTCCCAGAGACCAAAGCTTGCACTTGATGATTTCTGGCTGAAATGCGGAGGAAACGTCGACAGGTCGAGGGAACTGATCCGTATCTTCTACACCAGGGTGCTCTACGCAAACTACTACTTCACTTCCTTCAAGGAAGGATGGAGAACGGAAAGAGGAATGATTTACACTATCTACGGACCGCCCGACAAAGTCTACAAAAACTCTGAAGAGGAAAGCTGGGGCTACAGGAGGCCTGTCCTTAAGTCCTCGTGGGGAGGAAGGGTCCATCTCCAGGAGCAATACCTGTTCTTCAACTTCAAAATCAGAAAGGGCCGTTTCTCCGACAACGATTTCTATCTCAGCAGAAGCGAAACCCTTGTATCATACTGGGATAAGGCGGTTGCCAGCTGGCGGAGCGGACTTGTTTTCAGACTCGACAACCCGGAGGATCTTTAACAACAGACAATGAAAGAAAGCGACTGTATCTATGGCCTCAGGCCTGTAATTGAGGCTATAAAGGCCGGAAAACAAATCGACCGGCTGCTGATCAGGCAGGGCCTCCAGGGAATCCTTTATCACGAACTGATGACAGAGGTCCGCAACCATAAGATCCACTTCCAGATCGTACCGCTGGAGAGGATAGAACTCGTAACCCGTAAAAACCACCAGGGCGTTCTGGCATGGCTCTCCCTGATCGAGTTCCAGTCGGTTGAAAATCTGCTTCCCATGATTTTTGAAAAGGGAGAGGATCCGCTTTTAATTGCTCTCGACGGGGTTTCGGATGTAAGAAACTTCGGCGCAATTGTAAGAAGCGCAGAATGCCTGGGAGCTCATGCAGTTGTGATTCCGGCCAAAGGATCAGCACGAATAACCGCCGATGCCGTAAAAACATCGGCCGGAGCACTCCACACTCTCCCGGTTTGCAGGGAAACAAGCATCGTAAGAGCTGTTCAATATCTTAAGGAATCGGGACTGAAGGTAATTACTGCCGCGGAGAAATCAGGGGCAGTAATTTCGGAAACAGACCTTAAGGGACCTGCAGTTGTTATAATGGGTTCGGAAGATAAAGGAATCAGTCGTGAACTGACAGCACTGGCCGACCAGCAGGTAAGAATACCAATGAAAGGCGGCATCAGCTCACTCAATGTATCGGTGGCGGCAGGGATAATTCTGTATGAGATAGCCCGGCAGAGATCGCAGGTCAGTCAATAATTCCCAGTATCCTTTGGTCCAGCATTGCCTGGTCTTTTGTGAATGAAGCAATACCTGCAAGTGTTAGCAGAGTATCAGGTGCTATTGTACCTTCCGTCAGCCTGTCCTTCCATCTCGAAAATACAGGGATCTTTCCGTCAGAGGCAATGGCCGCAGTCTCTTCCTTCGTGAGGTAAGGGAACATATCACCGCATCCCTCCTCGTGGGCAATCCTGACCAACTCCTGAACAGTGGCGGGCATCTTCTGATAGAGCCTTTCTGCAAAACTCAGCACCTTGTCATCCACCTCCCAGAATTTTTCAACGCCTGTATCCTTTGCTGAAGGGTATATACTGACTTCATAATTTTCGTGGGTGCGCGATTCAAATTTGCCGCTGAGCGACTTCCTGCCGGCGGCGGCCACTTTCGGGGGCATTGTGAAGACATCTGTACCGGCAAGAAGTTCAAGCTGGTTATGATGCCTCAGGCTGGCAGCTATAAGCTTTGTCTGCCATTCGTTGCGCTCCGAAAATGCAGTGACCCAGTTCTGTGATGCGATAACTGCCTTCTCTCCTGCACCTGATCCGTCACCAAGCTTATTGTCCATCATGTAGGCGCCTACCCTGCCCAGAAAAACGTTTACAAAATCAGGTCGGGCCGCACGGGTTACAAGCAAATTCTGCCTGGCGCTGAATTCAAGTGTGAAGTTGACCCTCACTCCGGCCTCCTTCAAATGGCGGGCTCCGATCAGGCCGGCGGCGGTAAAGGGAACTTTTACAATGAACTGATCGGGACAAATCTCATGATACCTTTTGCCCAGATATTCAATAGCCTTCACATCATGGGCCGTGTCGGTGTGAAGCTCGACACTCACATAACCGCCAAATTTAGAAGCAAGCCTTAAGCCATGCCTGGCATTAAGCATAAAAGCTATCTCCTTTACCCTCGATTCAAGAGGAAGCTCATGAACAATATGCCTGGCTTCTGAAATGAAAACATCATAGATCCCTTTCTGTATCTCGTTATTGAGAAGGGTATTGTTAGTGGTAAGAGCGCTCATCTCGCCCGACCAGTTGGCCTCGGCCTCATCAATATCGCCGGTGTCGAGCCATAGCTCAGTTCCGCTTTCCAGTAAAGCCTGCCAGAACGGATCCCTGTTGCCATTGACACGCTTCTCATTCAGGTTTGCCCAGACAAAATCGCTTATTCTCGTATTCAGGTCGGCCATATTATTGATTTTTTTACTTATATAACAATCTTCCCCTGTCCGCTGAGTTGATTTATCTTCTATCCGCAAAAGCCGGATGCTGATCTTTACAGGACAGCCGCAAAATTATATAAATTCCTTATCAGTCTTGCTTAATATTTCTAGCTTTATATCACAAAAAATTGATTGTTATGAAGATCTTTCCCGGAATTATACTTCTTTTCTATTGCATTTCGCTGCAGGGTCAGACGGTTTACGAAAAATACTTCACCAACAAGGTACTGCGATTCGATTTCATGCTTGCAGGTAACAGCAAAGAAACAGTCGTTTATCCGGTGGGAATGGAGGAGGAACCATTCTTTGCAGGGTCGAGGCAGAATCTTACAGACCCCTTCAACTACGGAAACTTCAGATATGAAGTGTTCGACGCAGCCGAAAACAAGCTTATTTATTCCCGCGGGTTCTGCACCCTCTTCCAGGAATGGCAGACAACCGGAGAAGCCGATACCCTTGACCGAAGCTTTTACGAGGTCGCCACAATGCCCTACCCGAAGAACAAGGTGCGATTTGTCCTGAGCATGAGGGAAAAAAGCGGGAACTTCTCCCCTCTTTATGAGACTGTCATCGAACCTGACAACTTTTACATCAGGAAGGAAAAACCGCTGAATGTGATTTCTTCAAGGATTTATGGCACGGGCGATCCTGCCACATGTGTTGATCTTGCCTTCGTGGCCGAAGGATACAGGCCGGATGAAATGGGAAAATTCAGGAATGAAGTAAAAAAACTGGCAGATGTACTGATAGCAGAACCACCTTTCAACGAATATCCGGGAAAAATAAACATCTGGGCAGTCGAAGCCGTGTCGGAAGAATCCGGGACTGATGTCCCCGGCGAAAGAATCTATGTGAACACCACCCTCAATTCAAGCTTCTACACCTTCGGGACCGACAGGTATCTTACCACCACCGATATCAAGGCCGTAAACGACTATGCTTCAGTGGTGCCGCATGACAATATAATCGTTCTTATCAACAGCGAAAGGTACGGAGGCGGAGGTGTCTACAACTATTACAGCGGGACAACGGCCGGTCATAATCTTACGCCAATCGTATTCATACATGAGTTTGGCCATGGCTTTGCCGGACTGGCTGATGAGTATTACACATCGGAAGTGGCTTACACCGATTTTTATCCGCGCGGGGTTGAGCCCTGGGAGCCAAATATTACAACAATGGTTGATTTTGAATCCAAGTGGAAGCACCTGATTTCAAAAGACACTCCTGTACCGACACCAGCCGTGGAAAAATACGATAATACAGTGGGATTATTCGAAGGAGCCGGATATTCGGCCAAAGGGATTTACCGGGCCGAAACTGACTGTCGCATGAAAAGCAACGGCCCCCGGGGATACTGCACAGTATGCCGGGAGGCCGTCAGGAAAATGATCGAGTTCTACATCAAATAGATGCAGGGACTATCATTCAGCCCCGCGGAATGGATGGAAATCACTTGCTCCTGCGATCGATTAGGTAAAAAATCACCAGGGCAAGTCCGCCAAAGATGAAGATCATCGAAAAATAACCTGATTCGGAATCCTGAAACACCTGAGCACTGTCGAGTATAGCTCCCGCAATTATTCCAAGGCCTACACCGATGAGAAGCATGCCCGTCTTAAGGGCAAACTTACCCCAGTTGAACCAGGGGACATGAGTTTTGCCTGTGTTGAACAGGCTTGCATCCGCGCCTTTCTCAATAAGCGCCATTCGTTCCTTGTTGCGGGTAGTAAAAAAAAGATACATTATCCCGAAGATCATCGCGAAGAAGGCAATAAAGCCAATCAGTGGTGCCATTTTTTTGTTTTTTGGTTAGTGATTACGTTTTGCCCTTTAGACACAGGAAATGCTTTCACGGTTACAAAAATAAGTGACAAAAAAACAGTCTATTCCGGTAACCATACTTTAACTTTATGCGTCAAAGAACCGGAATGGAACCAGGAAGCGACAAATACTACATCGAAAAGGTTCTTGCAGGAAATGTAAATGCATTCTCCTGCCTTGTCGAGGTGCATAAAGACAAAGCCTTCAACCTTGCTTTCAGGATCTGCGGGAACAGGGAAGAAGCGGAGGAAATTGCCCAGGATGCTTTTCTCAAGGCTTACAAATCGCTCAGCGACTTCCGGATGAAAAGCAGTTTTGCCACCTGGCTGTACAGGATAGTCTATAACACGGCAGTCTCGCTGGTCAGAGCACGAAAGGGCAAGGTACTTTCGCTCGAGGAATTTCCTGCCGATGCGGTCGATTTCCTGTCGGCAACTGAAAATGAGGAGGAAGCTGCCGGTGAATATAAAAACGCTTTGATTAATTTTGCACTTCAGAATATACCTGAAGACGAAAGAGGACTGATCACTCTATATTATTATAATGAGCTTCCCTCTGATGAAATTTCAAAGATCACCGGGATCAGCAAGACAAACCTGAAGGTAAAGCTCTTCAGGGCAAGACAAAAGATGGCCGGTATTATAAGAAAGGCTGAAATGAAAAATGTTTTTCTGCCATGAATATAAATGAAATAAATGACGACAAGCTTCTGGGAAAGTATCTCAATCGCGGAACGATAGAGAAGGCCCCGGAAGGATTCGTATCCAAAACCCTGACCAGGATCAGGATTGAAACAGCTCCGGAGAAAAAAAGCTTCCTTGTCCGGAACAGGGTACCCGTTATCTCTGCCATTGTAATTTCAGTACTGATTGCGGCCGCAATTCTTGTACCTTCACCGGGTCCTGGAACCGGATTCTCCAGGATAACTGAGTATATAAAGCTGCCCGGGTCACTGATCCAGGGGCTTTCAGATATCAGAATCCCGGAAATCACCATTCCGGGAATCATAATTCCGGAATGGTTACCGTATGTAATGATGACTATTTTATTGTTTGGATTTGTGGATCGGGCCCTGTTCAGAATTTTCAACAGGGAATAGTCCCGGGTTCAGCGGGATGTTATTATTACAGATTATGTACGCGGGTGTTCAGCCCCTTTGAATTAAGCGATCTGCTCATTGCAACAAGCACTTCCCTTATACCAAGTTTAATATCGCAGCTTCCCTTGAGATGAACAATCAGGGCACATTGTTCGGCCTGAACCGGATCGTGCCCGCACACCTCAACCAGCGACCTTATCACATGATCGAAAGTATTCACTTCATCATTGAACAGGATAAGCGAATAGATTTCGTCCCCGCTCCCCAGCCTGTCGCTCCTGCGTAATGTTTTCTCCTTCATCGCTATTTCTCAAAAAGTTTCCTTGCCGTATCCAATGGTATCTCCCTGCTTCCGGCATAAGCAACAACCCTGGCTTCACTGTAACCGTTGCGCTGAAGCAGGTCGGCGTAATCGAAAGCGCTTTCAAAAGTAATAAATTTTCCAATCAGAAATATCAGGGTATCGTCATCAGCCTGAATTATTTCAAGTCCCCGGCCTCCTGCCATTGTCCTGTAATTACCTACAATCTCATCCGTCAGCGGCTTGTCTGATCTGGCGATCTCAACCCTGAACGACAGCGTTGCAGGTTCAGCTGGTATGTCGACCTGAGGGGTTTCCTGTTCCTTAAGCGACCTGCCGCTCCATTCCTCCTCCATAAGAAGAGCTCTTTCAAGCGAAACCGTTTTGCCGTCAAGAACGGCTGTCACAAAGGAATCCCTGAAACCCATCTGTCTTAAGGTGCCCAGCGATCTCTCAGCATCTTCCATTCTGCGGAACATGCCTGCAAAATATCTCATGGATGACGTACCCGGCACACTGTACATGTAAACAGGTGTAATCCCCCTGAAAAACGCCGGATCAACAGGTTTGCTGAATACCCCCATCTGTATCCTGTAAACCAGTCCTGCAGGTGCCTTCGGATCAACCGGGATAACCTGCTTGCGGATCTTTTCCGGATCAGTCTCTATACTGAACAGTGAAATCACAATTCCGGCAGCCGCTTCCTGCCGGGCCGGTTCCTGCTTCGTCTCTCTTAGGTCGTCATCAAGCGGGTGTATACCGGCCTGACCAAACTTTTCATCGGCAATCCTTTGATAATCACGAGCCAGGGCTTCTGTTTCCGCTGCCCTTTCTTCCACTGCCTTTTGCTGTAAAGGAGTAAGAACAATATTTTGCTTCCTGTAGTCCGAAGCAACAGCATTAAGCGAATCGGCCTTTACCTGGTACTTCATGGCTTCAGACAGTACCCTGTCGTATTCAGCCGGAACTTCCTTCTTCAGCGGGGGCTGTTTCTCAATAACCTGACCGGCTGGCTTTTCAGCAGACGGAGCAGCAACGGCTGCCGCGGTCTTCAATTCCTGTTCGGAAAGACTGCCCCTGCGTTCATTGCATTCCCTTACGTATCCGGCAACATTCAGCTCCCTTGCCTTCCTGTGGCCGGCCTTTTCCCTGAATTTGCCATACGATTCCAGGGCCTCGGGAAACCTTCCCGCAAGCTGATTTGCCCTGCCAAGGTAAAACAAGGCATCATCAGGAATGATATCCGCTGCGGCAGAGCCTTCAATCGCTTCCTTCAGATAATCCGCCGCCCTTACAGGATCGCTTTTCAGATTGACAAGGCAGACTCCCGAATAATATTTGTAAAGGTCAAATGAATATCCATCAAGCAAGCCCTCAAATTCACCAAGAGCTTTACGGTATTCTCCCCTGATGAAAGAATCCATCGCTGCCTGCCTCGAAGGCCTGACAGCCATGTCCTGGGAATAAATAATACCCTGGAGGGCAATGACCGTAAGTGAAACGAAAATCCGAATTCTCATCCTGAAAATTTCGTGTTAATAACAATTTTTACCTAATAATCAGAAAACAGTTCAAACTTCGTAAATTTAACCCTAATTACAAAATTCATACCATCATGGTGAAACTTAAAGAAGGCATGTCGGCCCCGTCGTTCGAAGGAGTTGACCAGGAAGGCCGTATCGTAAAGCTCAGAGATTTCGCCGGCAGAAAGCTGGTTCTTTATTTTTATCCTAAGGATAATACGTCGGGATGCACTGCAGAAGCCTGCAGCCTGCGCGACAGCCACGAAGAATTCCTTAATAAGGGATTTGCAGTGGTGGGAGTCAGCGCCGACAGCGAGAAATCGCACAAGGGCTTTGCTGAGAAATATTCACTCCCTTTCCCCCTTATTGCCGACACCTCAAGGAAAATAGTTAACGATTACGGGGTTTATCAGGAGAAAAAAATGTACGGGAAAAGCTTTTTCGGAATAGTCAGGACCACTTTTATCATAGACGAAACAGGGAAAATAGAGAAAATCATTGCAAAGGTCGACACAAAAAATCATTCGGAACAGATATTCAAATTATACCAGTAATAAATACCAATATGAGCAACGAAAGAAAGGAAATCAGCAAGGATAAGCTGAAAGCGCTTGAAGTTACAATCGGTAAAATCGAAAAGGATTTCGGCAAAGGAACAATTATGAAACTTGGCGATCACGCCATTGAAAATGTCCAGATAATACCTTCGGGATCAATAGCCCTCGACGCAGCCCTGGGTATCGGAGGCTACCCAAGGGGCCGGGTTATCGAAATATACGGACCGGAAGCCTCCGGAAAAACAACACTGGCAATCCATGCCATTGCCGAGGCACAGAAAAACGGAGGTATTGCAGCCATCATTGATGCGGAACACACCTTCGACAGAAACTATGCCGAAAAGCTGGGTGACGACGTCTAAAACCTCCTCATATCACCGCCTGATAACGGAGAACCGGCCCTCGAGATAACCGACAACCTGATTCGCTCGGGTGCTCTCGACATTATTGTAATCGACTCTGTTGCAGCCCTGACCCCCAAGGCAGAAATAGAAGGCGAAATGGGCGATTCCAAAATGGGACTTCAGGCAAGACTGATGTCGCAGGCGCTCAGAAAACTTACCGCCAATATAAGCAGGACAAACACCTCGTGCGTGTTCATCAACCAGCTAAGGGAAAAAATCGGAGTGATGTTCGGAAACCCTGAAACAACTACAGGAGGAAATGCCCTGAAATTTTACGCATCTGTAAGGCTCGACATCCGCAGGACAAGCCAGCTTAAGGATGGTGAAGAAATCATTGGCAACAGAACAAGGGTAAAAGTCGTAAAGAACAAGCTCGCTCCCCCTTTCAGAAAAGCCGATTTCGACATTCTCTACGGTGAGGGGATATCACAGCTTGGTGAAATTGTAGATCTTGGAGTCGATTTCGATATAATCAAAAAAAGCGGCTCGTGGTTCAGCTACGGCGAAACCAAACTAGGTCAGGGAAGAGATGCGGTAAAGCTGATAATTAAGGACAACCCTGAACTTTTTGATGAACTGAAAACAAAATTATCCGAAGCTCTTAAAAAGTAATAAAAACAATAGCCCATCCATTATGAAGAGGACTTCTTACCTGCTGATGATTATTGCGATCGTCCTGATCCATGTTTCGTGCAAACAGAAAGCCCCCGAAATAACTTCCCTGGAGGTATCGGAGGAAATAAACACCAGCCTTACTGAAGAAGAAAAGACAGGGGGTGTAATGACACCGGAGATTATGCAGAAATTCGGCCGGCTGGGAGCTTTTACCCTGTCGCCCGACGGTTCAACAGTGCTGTATACGGTCACCCTTACCAATCTGCCGACAGAAAGAAGACAGACCGACATCTTCAGCATACCTGTTGCAGGAGGAGAGCCGGTTCGGCTGACAACGGCCGGAGGCAGCTCCCCCCAATGGTTTGACGAGGGAAGAAAGATTGCTTTCGTCAGCGGTTCAGATCTCATGACCATGAATCCCGACGGATCGGAATTAACCAGGGTGGATGGGATCTCCGGATTCGAGATCTTCAACATCTCACCTGACGGAAAGAAGATATTCTTCACCAGAAGAATCAAACTCGACCAGACTGCAAACGAGAAACATAACTTTCCAGAAGCAAATGTCAGAATCATAAATGACCTGATGTACAGGCACTGGAATGCATGGAGCGATTATTCATACAGCCACATCTTTGTTGCTTCCTTCAACGGGAAAAGGGTGTCGGGCGAAAAGGACATTATGAAGGACCAGAAGTACGAATCACCCACGGCACCTTATTACTCCGAAAGCGAGATAGCGTGGAGCCCCGATGGTAAATACATTGCCTACACTTCAAAGAGACTCAGGGGAATTGATGACGCAAGAAGCACCAATACCGACATTTATCTTCATGAGCTGGCAACCGGAAAGGAAATAAACATCACTGAAGGCAACGGAGGATACGACAAAAACCCGGTGTTCTCGCCCGACGGCTCCGGAATTGCTTATCAAAGCATGGAAAGGAACGGCTATGAAGCTGATCTCGACCGACTTTTTGTTTACGATATCAGCAGCAGAACACGTACCTGGATATCAAAGGGATGGGAGTTCGATGTTGAAAATTTATCATGGGCCGATGATCAGAACATCTGGTTTAGCTGCTCCCACCTCGGCACCTCACAGATATTCAGGATAAACCTGAATGCAAAAAAAGTTGAAACGGTTACTGAAGGTGTCCATAACATGGGACCGCTCAGCCTGAAATCGGGGGTACTGGTTTCGGGAATTACCTCTATGTCGATGGCTCCGGAAATAGCTGCCGTAGACATGACATCGGGCGAGATCAGACAGATAACAGCCATCAACAGAATAATTTACGAGTCGGTCAGGATGGGAAAGGTGGAAGAAAAATACATTAAAACAAAGGACAACAAGGACCTCCAGATGTGGGTGGTCTTTCCTCCATCATTCGACCCGGCGAAAAAATACCCGGCGCTACTTTTCTGCAACGGCGGACCCCAGTCGACACTCGACCAGTTCTGGTCGTACAGGTGGAACCTCCAGATGATGGCAGCAAAGGGATATATTGTTTATGCACCCAACAGACGGGGCGTTGCAGGATTCGGACAGGCCTGGAAGGAACAGATATCAGGCGACTACGGCGGAGCCAATATGCAGGATTATCTCGATGCAACCGATGCAATGGCTGCAGAAACTTATGTCGACCGTGAAAAAATGGCCGCCGTGGGAGCAAGTTACGGAGGATTCTCGGTTTACTATCTTGCAGGTATCCACGGAGGACGCTTCAAGGCTTTCATATCGCATTGCGGTATGTTCAACTTTACAAGCTGGTACGGATCCACCGAGGAACTATGGTTCCCCAATAAGGACATTGAGGGACCCTACTGGAACAATCCGCTTAGCTACCAGTACTCACCTCACCTCAGGGTTGAGGAATGGGATACACCTATTATGATAATAGTGGGCGCCAACGACTTCAGAATTCCATACACCCAAAGCCTCGAGGCATTCCAGGCTGCACAGATACTGGGGATTCCGAGCCGGCTGCTTTTCTTCGAGGATGAAACCCATTTTGTCCTCAGGCCGCAAAATTCGGTAATCTGGCAAAGGGAGTTCTTCGAGTGGCTGGAGACGTACCTGAA